>CAKULR010000085.1 GCA_934667295.1 uncultured Kiritimatiellota bacterium | reverse complement strand
TCATGCAGACCGCGTGGCCTACGCCTTGATCGGACTGTACTTCGGCACGAGGGTCTTCATCAGGCACCACGCGATGAGATAGGCCACCGCGCAGCAGCAGAACACGATCATGTACCCGGCGGGCTTGCCGGCGAAACCGGCGAACGTGAACGCGCTCCCCTGCGTCTCCGCGTAGGTGAAGAGCGAACCGGCGCACTTGTTGATGATGAAGGACCCGATGCCGCCCGCCATCGCGCCCATGCCCGTCACGGAGGCGATCGTCGACTTCGGGAACATGTCGCCCACCGTCGAGAAGATGTTCGCGCTCCACGCCTGGTGACCCGCCGCCGCGAGGCCGATGAGGATCGCCGGGAACCACACGCTCACGCCCGCGAGCGGCTGCGTGACGAGCGCGGCGAGCGGGAAGAACGCGAAGATGAGCATCGCGCGCATCCGGCACATGTAGGGGTTGCCGCCCATCATCCCCTTGTTGATGAAGAACGTGGGGAGCTTGCAGCCGTAGATCGAGACGACCGTCACGATCAGGTAGAGCGTGAAGATGAGCGCCTGGCCCATGCCCGTCGTGGGGCCGTGTCCCTGCTCCTTGAAGTAGGCGGGAGCCCAGAAGAGGTAGAACCACCACACGCCGTCCGTGAAGAACTTGCCCACGATGAAGCTCCAGGTCTGGCGGTAGGTGAAGCACGTCAGGAACGGAATCGGCTTCTCGTCCTCGGCGGACGCGCAGGAGCGCGTCCCTCCCTTCGCGTCCGCCGCCGCACCCGCGCGCTCCTGCGCGTCCGCCGCCGCGTCCTGCGAGATGTACGCGAGCTCCGCCGCGTTGACGTGCTTCGACTGCTGCGGCTTCGTGTAGAGCCATTCCCAGAAGAACATCCAGACGAACCCGGCGCCGCCGATGATGATGAACGCCATCTCCCAGCCGCACCACTTCGCGAGCAGGGGAATCGTGAGCGGCGCGGCGAGCGCGCCCACCGAGGCGCCCGAGTTGAAGATCGACGTCGCGAACGCGCGGTCCTTCTTCGGGAAGTACTCGGCCGTCACCTTGATGGCGGCGGGGAAGTTCCCGGCCTCGCCGAGCGCGAGGACGGCGCGGCACGCGAGGAAGAGCCACACGGAGACGCCCGCGATCGCCGCCGCCGCCGCGCTGCCGGCCTCGACGGCGCGGAGGGCCGCGACGGAGTCGATGCCGTCCGTGAACCAGCACGTCGCGATGCCGCACGCGGCGTGGAGGCACGCGCCGAGCGACCACACGAAGATCGCCCAGAGGTAGCCCTTCTTCGTGCCCATCCAGTCCACGAACTTGCCGGCGAAGAGGCAGGCCGTCGCGTAGATGAGGGAGAACCAGGCCGTGATCGTGCCGTAGTTGGCGTCCGTCCAGTGGAACTCGGGCTTGATGAAGTCGGGGAACGTCAGGGACAGCACCTGCCGGTCGAGGTAGTTCACCGTCGTCGCCACGAACAGCAGCGTACACATCACCCAGCGGAATTTCGTCATCTTCGTCTCGCTCATTTGCCCGTTCCCTTCTTCGCGGCGGACTTCGCCGTCTTCGTCTTCGCGTTTGCGTTGTTTCCCAGAAAGTCCTGCACGCGCTCCATCGTCTCGGCGCTGAGGATGTGCTCCATCAGGCAGGCGTCCTTCTCGGCGGTCTCGTCGCGCACCCCGAGCTTCAGCAGGAACGCCTTGAGCACCTTGTGGCGGCCCAGCACGTGCGAGGCGACGCGCACGCCCTTCTCCGTGAGCTCGATGTTGCCGTAGGGCTCCTGCGTCGCGAGGCCGAGCTTCTTCAGCTCGCCGATCGCCTTCACCACGCTCGGCATCTTGACGTTGAGCGCCTGCGCCACGTCCCGGACGCGCGCGGCGCCCTTGGCGTGGATGAGGACGTGGATCTCCTCCAGGTAGTCTTCAAGCGACTTCGTCATGGCGCCACCGGGGCCTCGCGGGTTGGGTTGCGCTTCGCGAACTCCTTCGCGAAGGCGCGGTAGGCCTCGGCGCCGCGGCATGCGGGATCGTAGAACACGACCGGCTGTCCGTAGCTCGGGGCCTCGCTCGTGCGGATGTTGCGCGGAATCATCGTCTCGAAGACCTTGTCGCCGAAATGCTCGCGCACCTCCGCGATGACATCCTGGGAGAGGCGCGTGTTCGCGCTCACCATCGTCATGAGGATGCCGTTGAGCTCCAGGGCGGGGTTCGCGTCGTTCGCCTTCAGGCGCGCGATGAGGTCCTGCATCACGCCAAGGCCCTCCAGCGAGTAGTATTCGGCCTGCATCGGCACGAGGATGCCGTCCGCCGCCGCGAGCGTGGCCGTCATGAGGATGCCGAGCGAGGGCGGGCAGTCGAGGAGGATGTAGTCGAAGACGTTCGCGTCGCGGATCGCCTGGAGGACGTTCCGCACCACCTGCAGGCGGTCGGCGCGCTGCGCGAGGTCGATCTCGCAGCCGGAGAGGTTGACCTCGGAGGGGATGACGTTGAGGTTTTCGTACGGCGTGGGCTGGATCATGTCCGCGATCTGCCGCTGCCCGATCAGGCAGGGGTAGAGGGAGATTCCCTCCTGCGGCTGGAGGCCAAGCCCCGTCGTCGCGTTCGCCTGCGGATCGAGGTCGATCACGAGCACCGTGCGGTGCTGCTTCGAGAGCGCCGCCGCCAGGTTCACCACCGTCGTGGTCTTGCCCACGCCGCCCTTCTGGTTGGCGACCGCCACCACCCGCGTCTTGATCTTCGTCTCCATATCCTATACGTGCCTCACAAGCTTGAAGAACCGGTCCTGATAGCGGTCGAAGACGCCCTTCCGGCGCAGGAACGCCCCCAGTTCCGTCACGAGCCGGGGATTCGCCTGGGCCTTCGCGAAGGCCGCCTCCACCTCGCCCTGCAGCTCGGGCGCGAGCAGGTCCATCTCCGCCCGCCGCTGCGCCGCCTCGAACTCGCGCACGTTGACGGGCGCGGAGGCGTTGACGTGCAGCCAGAAGAAGTGGATGAGCGACACGTCCCACGGCGCATCGACGCCCTGGATCACCGCCGCGAACGCATCGTTGGCCCCCGCCACGTCCGCCATCACGCGCGCCGTCACCGCCTCCAGCGAATCCGTCACGACCTGCTCGGAGAAGGCCTCCTGCGAGAGGCGGTAGCCGTACTGGAGGATCCGGATCGAGTCGCGGTGCTGCTTCAGGAAGTCGAGGTACTGCCGCGCCTGTTCGCCGAAGCCCTCCAGGTTGTCCTCGGCATACGCCTCCGGCGTGATGATCGCCGGCTTGTGCGCCTCCAGCCGTCCCTCCCGCACGCGGACCTTGCCGGGGTCGTCCGGCAGCTCCGCGAGGTGGCGGTAGTTGATGCGCGTCTCGCCGAAGGTTTCGAGGGTACGCGACGGCGCGCGCACCACCTTGGTGTGGTGTACGGCGTACCAGAAGTCAAATGGCCTTGTCCCCTGTTGCATTTTCAACTCATGATAGCAGATATCGGGGATGGAAACAAGGGTGAATTCAGCGTGCGATTGACGGCCGGACGCATCCGGGCGTATACTATGGGCTTCACAACCGATTTTCCAAGCCGGAGCGACATACCCCACATGGACCTTCGTGAACTTTTCGATCAAATGCCCCTCGGCGACTGGCTGGCCGCCGCGCGCGAGCGGGAACTGGACTACTGGACCGAAACGAACCGGTTCTGCGGACGCTGCGGCACGCCGCTGGAACGCCATCCCGACCCCGCCGAACGCGCGATGTGCTGCCCGAAGTGCCAACTGCGCGCCTACCCCCAGATGACGCCGGCGGTGATCGTGCTCGTCAAGAAGGGCGACACGATCCTCCTCCAGCGCAACACGCACTACAAGCTGCCGCACTGGAGCCTCGTCGCCGGATTCCTCGACCCGGCCGAAAACCTCGAAGAGGCCGTCCGGCGCGAAATCCGCGAGGAATCCACCCTCGAAGTCGGCCACATCCGCTACTTCGGCTCGCAGATCTGGCCCTTCCCCTCGAACGTCATGATCGGATTCGTCGCGGACTGGGTTTCCGGCGAGCCGACCCCCGACGGCGAGGAGATCGTGGCGAGCGGCTGGTTTGGCCGCGACAACCTGCCCCTCCTCCCCAAGAGGATCTCCCTCGCCCGCCGCCTCGTCGACGCCTGGCTCGACGGCCGCATCTAGCGCACAGCCGCCCGCGCAGGCTCCTCCTGCGCGGGCGCATCATCCGCGAGACGGTAGCCGACGCCGCGCACCGAGACGATCTCGACGCCGAGTTTCCTGCGGAGCTGGGCGATGTGCTGGTCCACCGTGCGGGTCGTTCCCCAGTACCTGAACCCCCACACGGAGGAAAGGATGTCCTCGCGCGAAACGACCGCCTGTGGATCGCGCGCGAAGAGGCGCAGGATCTTCAGCTCCTTGCCGGTCAGGCGCGAGACGACGCCCGCCGCCGACCGTACGCTCTGGTGCGCCACGTCCACCACGGACGAGCCGATCTTCCAGGTCTCGGACGCGACGACCTTGACCGCATAGTGTTCCTTGGCGAGGAGCGCGGCGATCTTCGCACGGTCCTTCTCGTCGCCCCCGACGACCTCCACCCCCTCCTTGCCGACGACGACGCGCACGATGCCCAGGACGGCCGCGATGACGGCCAGCGACGAGGCCCCGTACACGCAGCAGCATTTCACGCACGTACACGGAAAACAGTTGCACACCCAGAGACCGGATGTGCAACAGTCCGCGAGGAACGTTCCTGCCGCCGCCAGCATCATTTCCTGCAGGTGCAGGCGGTGTCACAGGTACAGGTCGCCTGGCCGCAGCCGCACACGCAGGTCTGGCCGGGCGTACACTTCGCGCAGCAGCTCGCCTTCTTCTGGCAGCGGCTGCTGCAGCATCCCACGAGCGCAAACGCCAACGTGGCCGCGCCCACCATCATGATCATGTTCTTCATGTTGTCTTTCCTTTCCCCGCCGAGGGCCTTCTTCCCCGGGCGGATGCGAAAAGTATGCCACATCCCCGCCGCACGAGTGTCATGGCAGTGTAAAATCGCGCATCATTCCGCAAGGGGCTTCCCGTGGAAGAAGAAGGCCGGCTTCGGCGCGTCGGACACGCGGGACGTCGCGGAGAAATCGGCCACCTTGCCGTCCTTCACCGCGAACCGCACCTCCACGCCGCCCGGCGCCGGGAGGCGGAAGGAATAGTCGCGCCAGTCCGCCGGCACGCCCGCCGCGAGGTGGACGCCGCCCTCCATGTCCGCCACGAGCAGCTGGCAGATCGCATAGAGGACGTTGCCCGCCGCCGTCATGAACCACGGACGGTACTCGGAGACGCCCGGCTCGTTGATCTCCCAGTATTCGCCCCAACACCCCGCGCTGCGCGCCGCCTCCCGCAGCCAGCGGATCGCCGGGAACTCCGCGTTGCCCGCGCGCAGGGACGCCATCGCCATCGTCGCCGCGTACCACGGGCAGACCCGTCTCCCCGTCTCGTACATGTTGCCGAAGGCCTGTCCGTTTTCGAGGAAGTGCGCCACCGCCGCCACCTGCTTCGCGTTCGAGCGGTCGAACGTGCGGAAGGGATAGAACCCGGCGAGCGTGCCCATCGACTCCTCCGTGCAGCCGGGATAGGCGACGTAGCGCCCGTCGCGCGCAGGGAGGCTTGCCACGAGGCGTTCCGCGCACGCGCGGAAGTCCGCCGCAAGATCCGCGTCCTTCCCGAGCAGGTCCGCCGCGTCCGCCGCCGCCCGCAGGGTGGTGATGACGCCGCACGTCGTCATGAACGCCCGCTCGCGTCCGGGACCCATCCGTTCGAGGTCCGTACACTTCGTCACGAACGAGGTACCGTCCGGCAGGTCGATTACCTGGAGGCGGCGGAAGAAGAGCGCGCATTCGCGGATGACGTCGTAGCCCTTCTCGGCGAGGTAGGCGCGGTCGCCCGTATAACGGTAGTAGGTCCAGACCGTCTGCGCCACGGCCGCCTGCTGGAAGATGTGGTCCATCCAAAAGCCGAGCGGCGCGCATTCGACGTCGTTGCCCTCGGCGGCCTCCCATACCCAGCGCGCGCCGCACTGGTAGAACGGCTTCGACGGGTTCTTGTTGCAGCGGAGGACGGCGTTCGTCAGCGTGGCGGACCGGAAGTCGGGCGCGGCCTTCGCCGCCTTGAAGTGTCCCGCCGCCAAAAGGCCCTGCGCGCCGTACATCTCGTCGAACGCGAAGATCCGCCCCGACCAGTGGCTCTGGACGATGCCCACGGGGATGGACCACTCCGTCGAGACGCACCGCAGATGGTAGCGCGCCATCTCGAAGAGTTCCTGGATGCGCGCGTCCGGCACATGGATCTCGCTCTCCGCCGCGAACGCCGCCCAGTCCGCGACATGTTCGGCACGGAGCGCGGCGTAGGTTGAAAGCGGCGTCTTCGGCGCGGGTGCGGGCGTGACCGACGGCAGCTTACGCGCAAGGTCGTCGTCGAAGACCACGAACCAGTCCGCCGTCCGCCGCTCCCCCGGCGCGAGCGCCACGGTGTGCTGCACGAGGCCGTCCAGGCCGACCGCCTTTGCCTCGGGCACGGAGCCGTCCGCGCTCCGCACCGTGATCGTCTCCTTCGTGACGAAGCGTCCGTAGGCCGTCATCTTCCACACCGCGCCCCCCTTCTCCACACGCCACGCACCCTGGATGCGTTCGTGCCACGGTGCCGTGTAGGCGAGGCCGAACGTCACCGTGCGCGGCATGGCCGAGCCGTTCACCACGGTCTGCCGCACGGCGACGACGTTGCGCGTCTGCGCGACGAATGCCTCGCCCACAAGCCTCACGCCGTTCGTGTATTCGCCCTCCGTCGTCGTCAGCGCCCGGCGCAGGTCGAGCGTCTGCCGCCAGCGCGTCGGGGCGGACTGCTCTGCGCCGTCCACGACGAGGCGCGTACGGAACGCGCCCTGCGGCAACAGCGGGTAGCCGAAGCGGCTTGCCGTGCCGGGATTGTCCCCGAGACGGCGCCCTTCCCAGAAGATGCTGGGCTGGAGGTGCTTCTTCGAAAGTACCTTGTTCCCCGTCGAGACGGCGAGCCGGTAGTCCATGAACACGTTGAGGCGGCCGTTGGACAGCATCGCGGGCACATAGCCGGCCGGTTCCGCGCCGTCCTCCGACACGACCGTCCGCACCGTCGCGTCCGCGCCCGCGCCCAATACAAGCGCGCACACGATTCCCAGCAGCATCCGTTTCATTCGTTCTCCTTTACATCGATTGTCTCAACAGCGCACATGTCCTGAACACCACATGCCCTGTTCGCGTATATTAGCACATTCCAGGACTCCCCGCTGACCATTCCAAGGCACGATTAGGTTTCAGGCTCTATTGCTCCGACAATGAAAAGGATTAATAAACTCCGATGATTGATGCTCTCGCGCGGCCTACGGCTACCCTCCGAAGCAAGCTTCTGCGGCGCATTCCCGCTC
>CAKULR010000084.1 GCA_934667295.1 uncultured Kiritimatiellota bacterium | reverse complement strand
GTTGAAGACCGTGATCGAGTCGTGTCCGCGATTCGAGCAGAAGAGCTGCGAACCGTCCTCCGAGAGCTTGATCGCCGCCGCCTTCGAGAAGTCCGTGAAGCCCTTCGCGAGCAGGTCCTTGATCTCGATGAACTCGAAGCCTTCGCCCGTGTAGCGGTAGCTCGCGACGAGGTTGTTCAGTTCGAAGATGACGAACGCGAACCTGCCGTTCGGGTGGAAGACGATGTGGCGGGGTCCGGCACCGGGGGCGATCTTCCGCGTGTCGATCGTCGCGGCGGGGACGGCCTTCAGGCCCTGCGCGCGGTTCGCGAAGTCGTAGGCCACGATCTTGTCGAGCGTGAGGTCGACGACGAGCAGGTACTTGCCGTCCGGCGTGACGATCGAGCAGTGCGCGTGCGCGGCGTCCTGGCGCGGCTTGTTCGGTCCGTCCCCGACATGCCGCACCTGGCAGAGGGGCTTCACCTCGTTCGGGGCGCCGGCGAAGCGCGGATCGATCGAGCCGTCCGAACGCAGATCGGCGTAGCCCGCCGTGCCGCAGGAGTATTCGGCGTAGACGAGCGTCTTTTCCGAAGGGTCGAGCGCGACGTAGCACGGCACCGTCCAGCCCGTGGGGATCTCGTTCACCAGCTCCAGCTTGTCTCCCCGGGCGTTCAAGCGGAACGCGGCGAGGCCGCCGTTCCGGCCCTTCGGACCAAACGCCGCGCGCCCGACGACCGAGTAGAGCATCGTGCAGTCCCGGTTCAGCGCCATGTAGGTGGACTGCGGCACGGTGTCGATCACGTTGACCACATGGAAACCGCCCGTCTCCGCGTCGCTTTCAAGGATGTGGATGCCCTGCGGATACTGGTCGCTCGTATAGCTGCCGACGTAGGTGATGTACTTCATGTTCCGATTGCCTTTCCGGTTTGATTGCCGATACCACGCTACCACTGGCCGACGCGCGGCTGGCGCAGCATCGCGTTGGACGCGGTGCCGTTCGTGAAGAGGTGCTTCACGGGATCCCACTGGAGCGTCTTGCCCGCGTCGAAGAGCGCGGCCACGCCCGTGAGCGAGCACTGCGTCATGGCGCCCGCGTAGGCGAAGTCGCTCCCCACCTTCGGTCCGCCCTTGATGGCGGCGAGGAATTCGTTGTAGGGCTTCGATCCCTGGTCCTTGCCCGGCACGCGCGCATACTTCTGCTTCGGGCAGCCGCCCTCGGCGCGCAGCTTCTCCAGCGTGAGGCCCGGCAGCATCCGCAGATAGTTCGCGCCGTGGTGGCCGTATTCGATCACGCCCTTCGTGCCGTAGACGAACGCGCCGTTGCACATGCCGTCGCGGCGGGCGCGCGCCTCCTTGGAGTTGTAGGGCGGGAAATACTTCATCTCGTCGGGGTAGAGGGTCGGCACGGGCACGGTCCGGCACGCCTCGCCGTCGAACCACACGAGCCGGAACGGCTTGCCGGCGCGCGTGACGTACTCGAACGTCGTCTTCACGCCGCGCGGGAAGGTCGCGCCGTGGACAGCGGGGTCCCAGGATCCGAATACCTCGGCCTTGACCGTTTTGGGCATCCCGAGGCCGAGCGTCCAGAAGAGCGGGTCCATCAGGTGGCAGCTCCAGTCGCCGAGCGTGTTCGTGCCGTACATCGTCCAGAACCGCCAGACGCCCGGCAGGTACTTCGGGTAGTAGGGACGGTGCGGCACGGGACCCTGCCACTGGTTCCAGTCGAGCTCCTTCGGCACCTCCCACGTCTTCTTGAGTTCGTCCAATTTGTCCATGAACGAGTAGACGGCGGGGCACCAGATGTGCGCCTCGGTGACGTCGCCGATGAGGCCCGCCTCGATCCATTCGCGGAAGTCGCGGATCGTGTCGTAGGCGTGGCCCTGGTTCATCGCCTGGGTGACGAGGTTCGGATGGGCCTCGGCGGCGGCCAGCATCTCGTCCATCTCGTGGTAGCTCTGCGCGAGCGGCTTCTCGCACTGCACGTGCTTGCCGCGCTTCAGGCACTCGACGGCCATCGTCGCATGCCAGTGGTCCGGCACACCCACCATCACGGCGTCGATCTCCTTGTCGAGCTTGTCCAGCATCTCGCGGTAGTACCGGAAGTAGGGCACCTGCGGGAACTTCTTGCGCATGCCGCCGGAACGGCGGTCGTCCACGTCGCAGAGTCCGACGATCCGCGCCCCGGCGCCGGCGAGGCCGTTGATGTCGGCTCCGGCCCGCCCGCCTGCGCCGATCGCCGCCACGCACACCGTCTCGCTCGGCGGCGTCGCGCCGCTCCCGGCGATGAGGCTGCGCGGCAGCACGTTGAAGAGGGCGATGCCCCCCGTTGTCCTCAGAAAATCGCGTCTCTTCATGTGGGTCCTCTCTTCTTTTAGCGCGAGACGAGCGTTGCCTCGGCCTTGCGCAGGATTTCAAGGTTCTTCACGCCGAGCTCGGGCTTCTTCGCGAAGCTCGCGACGAGGGCCTGTTCGAGGTTGTCGCCCCTGAGGCCCGTGCAACCGAGCTTCTTCAGCGCGGCGAGCATCATCGTGTTCGCGGCCTTCGGAACGCCGAAGTCCTCCGCCATCTTGATGGCTGGCCAGACGACGAGCTTCACGCCCTCCGGCGGCTGGCGCGTGAGCGGCACCGTCGCGTCGACGATCACCGTGCCGCCCTTGCGCACGTCGCCCACGAAGCGCTCGTAGGACGGCTGGTTCATGCACACGAGCACGTCGGGGTGTTCGACGGTCGGCGAGCCGATGGGCATCCCCGAGACGACGACCGAACAGCTCGCGCTGCCGCCGCGCTGTTCCGGTCCGTAGCTCGGGAACCAGAGCGTGTGGCGGCGTTCAAGGCGCGCCGACTCCGCGATGGTGAGCCCCAGCGAGAGGATCCCCTGCCCGCCGTAGCCGGCGAACTTGAACCGGCGCTCCGGCACGGCGGGATCGTTCTCCGCCGGCGGCACCGCCGTCTTCTCGGCGAACAGCTCCGCGCACGTCTTCACCTGCGGCACGGGCTTCACCTGGAGGAACGGGGAGGACGGCGCGGGCGCGGCGGCGACCGGCGCGCCGATGTCCTTCTCCGTGTCGCGGAACGTACCGAGCGGGAATTCCCGTTCCATCTCGTTGAGGCAGAACTGCGCGGCCTTGAGGGGATCCATGCGGAAGTTCGTGGGGCAGGGCGCGAGGATTTCGAGCACGCAGTAGCCCCGGTGCGCCTTCTGCAGCTCGAAGACGCGGCGGATGGCCTGCTTCGTCTGGAGGATGCGCTTCGTGTCGGCGACGCTCGTGCGGGCGATGTAGACGGGGGCCTGCAGCTGGCCGAACACCTCGCAGACGTGGAGCGGGTGGCCCGTCACGGACGGATCGCGCCCGAAGGGCGTCGTCGTCGTCCTTTCGCCCTCCAGGGTCGTGGGGGCCATCTGCCCGCCCGTCATGCCGTAGAGGGAGTTGTTGATGAAGATGCACGCGAAATGCTCGCCGCGCGAGGCCGCCTGGAAGGCGTTGTTGAAGCCGATCGCGCCAAGGTCGCCGTCACCCTGGTAGGCGATCGTGACGGCGTGCGGTCGCGCCCGGCACGCGCCGGTCGCGACGGCGGAGGCCCGGCCGTGGGCGGCGGAAATGTGCGCCGCGTCCCAGTAGTAGTAGGTGAACACGCCGCAGCCGACGGGATCGACGAAGATCGTCTCGTCCTGAAGCCCCATCTCGGCACAGCACTCGGCAATGAGCTTGTTCACGATACCGTGTCCGCATCCGGGACAGTAGTGGGTGACGCGCGTCTCCTTCCCGCTGCGCGGGAACTTCGGGTACATGCCCTTCTGTTCAATCACCTTCATTGAAATCACTCCAACTTTCATTGAACCCATTGAGTCGCTTCGCTTTAAGTAGTTAAGTGGTTAAGTTTCCAGTCCTCTATCAAATCAATCACTCAAACACTTAACCATAATCAACCACTTGACTTAACTACTTAACCACTTAAAACCCGCAGGGTGACTTAACTTAACTACCTACTTCCCCAGAATCATCTTGGCGGCCTTGACGGCATCGTCGACGGAAACGACCTGCCCGCCCATGCGGTGGACCATCATCACGTTCGCGGCCTCCGCGCCGAGCCCGCTCTTCGCGAGCTGGAGGCGCACGTCGTCGGCGAACTGCCCGGCATCGAGTTCGATCGTCATGATGCGGCGCCCCTTCGCGGCGGCGGCAAGCTGTTCGCGCGGGAACGGGTTGAGGGAGATCGGGCGGAAGCAGCCGACCTTCAGGCCCTTGCGGCGGCAGGTCTCCGCCGTCGTGCGGGCGACGCGGCTCGCGATGCCGAACGCGCAGATCAGGAGGTCCGCGTCCTCCGCGAGGTAGGTCTCGGCCTCGGCGTCCGCCTGCATGTCCTCGTACTTGCGCTGGAGGTGGTCGTTGAAGACCTCCTGCGCCGCCGCGTCGAGGAAGATGGACTTCACCAGGTTCTCGCGCGTCTTCGGCTCGCCCTGCGCGGCCCACGCGCTGAAGTCGGGCTTCGGGCACTCCGCCTCCGGGAGGCGCACCGTCTCCATCATCTGGCCCTGCAGGCCGTCCGCGAAGACGACGGCGGGCGTGCGCCACTTGGCCGCCATCTGGAACGCCTTGATCGTGAGGTCGCACATCTCCTGCGCGCTCGCGGGGGCGTAGGTGAAGGTCTGGTAGTTGCCGTGGCCGCCGCCCTTCACGGCGGGCGTGTAGTCGCTCTGCTCGGGGTAGACGTTGCCGAGGCCGGGTCCGGCGCGGTTGACGTCCACCACCACCGCCGGCAGCTCCGCGCCCGCGAGGTAGCTCAGGCCCTCCTGCATGAGGGAGAAGCCGGGGCCCGACGTCGCGGTCATGCAGAGCCGCCCCGCCGCCGCCGCGCCGAACATCATGTTGATCGAGGCCGTCTCGCACTCCGCCTGCACGAACGTGCGCCCCAGCATCGGGAACCACTTCGCCGCGCCGTGGGCGATTTCGCTCGCGGGCGTGATCGGATAGCCGAAGTAGAGTTCGCACCCCGCGTAGAGGGCGCCCATCACGACGGCTTCGTTGCTCTTGACAAACTTCGTCATGCCTTCACCACCTTGATCGCATAGGGTTCCGGGCAGTTGTAGAAGCACATCGCGCAGCCGATGCACCCCTCGCCCCTGTAGCCGACGGGCTTGATGCCCATGCGGTTCAGCGTCGTCCGCAGTTCAAGGCAATGCCGCGGACACGCCGCGACGCAGCGGCCGCAGCCCTTGCAGCTGTCCGCTTCGATCTCTGGGTGCGAAAGCACCGGTTGCTCATTTTCTTGCATGGCACCATCCTTCGGTGAAAAACGGTGATTAGTATAGCAAAAACCAATGGACTCCGTTTCACCGCACCTGCACGTCGCGTCCGGGCGCGTACAGCCACGGGAACAGGGTGATGCGGATCTCCGTCAGTCCCATCGGCACGAGCATCACCGTCTCCGCGCGCCCGCCCTCGTCCGGCACGGGCGACGGCGGCGGATCGACCGCCCGCCCCGTCGTCACGTCGCGCATGTACCCCCAGCCGCCGAAGTCCGTCTTCACGGCGCGGGCGCGAATGAACATTCCCTCGTCGCCCTCGTCCTCGACCGTCGCGCCGGCGAGCGTGCGGTCTTTGTTCAAGAGCAGCGCGTAGTTCCAGGCCGCCGTCGGACGGATCTCCTTGCGCGGGAATTCGGTCTCGCCCTCGATCCACCGGTTCTCGAACGGCACCGGATAGCGTGGCACGGCCTTCTCCTCCGCCGGCATCCGAAGCGCGAAGAGGAGCGGCCCGCGCATCACCGCCACGGCGTCACGTTCCCAGAACGACAGCCGCGTCGCCAGCGGGAAGTCCAGCTCGATCGTCTCGCCCGGCTGCCAGTCGCGCTCGAACGTGCGGAACTGTCCGGCGTCCGGCAGACCGCTCCAGCGCGGCACGCGCGCGAAGATCGGGAAGCGTCCGCCGCCCGCGAGGACGCGGATCTCGACCTTGCCGTCGAACGGATAGCCCGTCGACATCGCCAGCGTCACCGTGCGCCCGCCGACTTCCGCCGTCACGCGGCACGGTCCGTAGGCGACCGCCGCGAGGCCGCCGCCCCGGCGCATCCACATGGACTGCACGAACTTCGGCCACGCGAAGTGGAAGTTCGAGCGGCAGCAGCCGAAACCCGCGTGCGGACCCGGACAAATCGCGCCGTTGCGGTCCGTTCCGCTGCGCGCCCCGTTGTTCGCGAAGAGGAGGGGCTTGTCCTCGCACGACGGCTGGTTGAGGAGACAGTAGTAGCGCATGCCGCGTCCGTCCTTCGCGAGCGTCGCCGGCAGGGAGTTGTAGGCGACGATCTCCAGGTCGTCCGCCGCCGTCAGCTCGCCCGTCGCGGCGAGGACGGTCTGGCAGCTCAGAATACGCTCGGCGATCGCGCAGAGCTCCGTACCGCCCGACGCGCTCCGGTCGGACAGCGGCTCTGAACCGTTGACCATGCGGTCGGGCCGTCCGTACAGGCGCATCGCCCAGCCGTCGGGCGCGAACGCCGCCGCGTAGGCGCCACGCTTACGCACGTCGCCATCGAGGAGGGACTGCAGCGCGGGCGTCTTCAGGCCTTGCATGAAGTTCACGATGTGGCTGCGGCAGCCGTTCGCGTTCGGCCCCGCCGGATCGCCACCGCGCCAGTAGTAGGTCGCCCAGTCCGCCGACTGCGCCGAGACCGTCCGCGCGAAGTCGAGCCATTCGGCCTTGCGCGTGCGGCGATAAAGCCACAGCACGACGTCCAGCTCGTCGCCCGCGCGCGCAACCGCCCACTTCGACTCGGCGGCGAGCGGATAGGCCGCGAACGCTTCACGCTGAAAGGCGAAGTAGCGTTCGAGGAACGGCACGACGCGCGCATCGTCCGTCGCCTCGCACCAGTCGCGCAGAAGCCAAAGCGCAATCATATTCGCCCACCAGTTCCGCTTCTTCGGACCAAAGTCGCCGTCCGCCCGCTGGGAGTTCAGAATGGCGTCCACCCACTTCCGCGCCTTGGCCTTGAGGTTCGCGTCGTCGAGGACGAGCGCCAGCGAGACGAGCCCCTTCGCGTAGTAAGGGCCGCGCTCCCAGGCGAATTCCTTACCAACGTTCGCCCCGGTCAACCAGTCGGACTTCCCGATGTCGTCGTACAGTTTCTCGGCATGGCCCGTGAGGCCATCGGCCTGCTTCATCAACTGTTCGACTAGCCAGTCGGTCGGGCGCACGCTCCCCAGCGGCAGGACCTCCATCGCCGGTTCCGCAGGCTCCTGCACATTCGCCCCGGCAACAGAACAGGCAAGGCCAATACCGATCCCCATCAACATCACCGTCCGCTTCAGCATCTCCAGTTTCCTCCGCATTCAATTGCCCTTACGCGCTCCCAAAACGTGCCGCGACCATTCGTCCGACAATCAATCCCAACCTCCGTTAGATCTCCTCGCCGAGCGCCACGTCGCCGCCGTGGAAGACGAGGACGATGCGGTGGAGCGTGACCGTTCCGCCGTTCTCGCGCAGGTTCCACGCC
>CAKULR010000083.1 GCA_934667295.1 uncultured Kiritimatiellota bacterium | reverse complement strand
GCCACGCCGCCGCGCGCAAGGCCGTCCGCAATCCGCCGCCAGTCCGCGACGGACGGCGTATCCGCGCAGACCTCCCAGTCCGGACCCGGCGCCACGAGCACGATGTCCGCCGGCCCCTTCTTCTCCGTCCCGAGCAGCGTCAGCCCCGCCTCGCCGAGCGGTTGGGAATAGAGCCACGCCTCCGCCCCCTCCACCCGCGCCGTCCGGGCGGTCGGCATCTCGAAGAGCGGGATGAGCGAGACGAGCAGCCGCGTGCTGCGGAACCGGTACCCCGTCTCGACGGGACGTCCGTCGAACGTCGTCACGCCGCCGGGGTAGTCCTCGTCCACGAACGTCGCCCACGTGTGCCCGCCCTCGCGGCGCACGGCGACGGGCTTCCCCTTGGCGAACCCCGTGTCGCGCGTCGCGATGTGGACGAACGCGCCGCGCCCCGTCTCGCCCAGCGGCGGCATGAACGCGGTCGCGAACGTGAGACCCGCATAGGTGGCGGCGCTCCGGCGCGCGTTCTCCTGGAGGTAGAGCCAGGCATGGTCGAGCCTCGGACCGAAGAGGCCCCACAGAATCCCCCACAGGACCAGGAGCGGAACCGGGAACGCGGCCCAGATCCACTTCCGCCGCCACAGGAGAAACGCGCTCGTCCCCAGCACCGCCAGCACGATCCCGAGCGAAACCGCGAGGGCCGTGTACGCAAGGGCCGTGTGCCCCGCATAGTCGAAGAGATTCCAGTTCACCGCAATGCCTCCAGAAGTTCGTCCGCACACCGCCCGACGACGCCGCACCGGCGCGTGACGGCGGCCGTCGCGCGCGCACCCTGCGCCGCCCGCGCCGCTGGGTCGTCGAAGAAGCGGAAGACCTCCCGCCTCAATCCCGCCGCGTCCGGCACCTGCACAAGCGCGTCCGCCGCCAGCAGGTCGCTCATCACGGGACGGAAGTTCTCCGTGTACGGCCCCACGATCGTCGGCTTCCCGCAGAGGCACGGTTCGATCATGTTCTGGCTTCCGTGCGCGCAGAGGCTCTTCCCCACGAACACGACCGTCGCAATGCCAAAGAGCCCCATCATCTCCCCCGTTGTGTCGCAGAGGAAGACGGGCGGGACGGCAACCTCCCCGACCGAGTCCATCCTGTCGCCGCGCGAACGGCGGATGCAGGGAAAGCCCGCCTTGCGGATGTTCGCCTCCACGGCGTCGGCCTTCTCGAAGTGGCGCGGCGCGATCACCAGTACGACCTCGGGATGCGTCTTCACGAGGTCCGCGTAGATGCCGAGCAGCACGTCGTCCTCGCCCGGCCAGGTACTGCCGCCGAGGAGGATCGAGGACGCCCCCACCCACGCCGCCAGTTCCCGTTCCTTCGCGGGGTTGCGGTGGGCGACGTCGAACTTGAAGGACCCGGTGACGGCGATCTGCGCGCGGTCCGCGCCCGCGTCGACGAGGCGCTGCGCGTCGAGGTCGCTCTGCGCGTAGATCTTCGTGAACGCGCGGAACACCTCGCCGAAGAACCAGCGGAGCGCCCGGTAGCGCGGGGCGCTGTGGTCGGAGATGCGCGCGTTGACGAGGTAGAGCGGGATGCCGCGTCTGCGGACGGCGCGGATGAAGTTCGGCCAGATCTCCGTTTCGGTGAGGATGACCGCGCGCGGGTTGATCCGGTCGAGTGCGCGCCGCACGCAGCCGTTGAAGTCGAGCGGGTTGTAGACGAGCACGTCGCCGTCGTTCCCGAGGCCGTCCGCCGCCAGGCGCGCGAGCTCCCGTTCCGCCGTCTTCCAGCCCGTCGAGGAGGTCGTCGAGAAGACGAAGCGGATCGACCGGTCGCGCTCCCGCAGCGCGCGCATCAGCTGCACGGCCACCTGCACCTCGCCCACGGAGACGGCATGGAGCCAGATGGGGGATTGGGGATTGGAAAGGCGCGCGGCGATGTCGGCGGGGTAGCGGCCGAAGCGGTCGCCCATCCGCGCGCGGTAGCCGCCGCGCCGCTTCATCCGCAGCAGAAACGACGGCAGCATCGCGAGATACGCGACGGCGAAGAGACCGTTATAGAGAAACCATTTCACGTGCGCATCCCTTCCGTTTCCCCTACATGTCCTCCAGCGAAAGCGCGAGGAAGGACGGTTTCGCGGTCCGCCACTCCCCCGTCGCCCGGCGAAAGGCGTCGAGCTTCGTACGGACGGCCTCCAAGTCGATTCGCGCCTTCTCGCGCTTGACCTCGCAGACGGCCGACGTGCCGTCCAGTTCGTTCTCGGCCAGGATGTCGAGTTCGTTCTCCCCCTTCCGGTCCCACCACGCACCGAGGCGCGTCCATTTCCCGGACTCGGCAAACTGATGGCGGAAGTACTCTTCCAACGCCTGCCCGCTCAGGACGGCATAGTCACGCCGGACGAGTTCGCGTAGCTGCTCGAAGCCCTTGAGTTCAAGAATGTAGCTGTAGCGGTAGAGGAAGCGGAACCAGAAAATCAGGAAACGGTCCGTCAATTCGTAGTGCGCCGTCTTGGCCGACGGCTTCGCAAAGAGCGGCTGGTGCTTGCGAATGAGCGCGTAGTCGTCTTCCAGACGCGCCAGATAGCCCCCAACCTGACGTCCGACCGTCTGCTCGATCTCGTTCCGCGTCGTCTTGCCACGGGCAATCGCGCAGAGGATCGAGAAGTAGACCCCGTACTCCTTGTCGAACTCCTCGACGAGAACGGCGCGCCCCTCGTCCAGAAAGATGGAGTTCGGACGGATGATCTCCTTCAGCATCGCCTCGCGCGTAAAGCACTTCGCGTCCATCAGCAGCTCGACGTACTTGGCGACGCCCCCCGTGAACGTCCACAGGGCGAGCAGATCCTCCTTACCGTACTTCGGGCGGTATTCGGACAGGATTTCCTTCAGGACACCCGTCTGAAACGGCTCCACGACCATGAACGCCGTCTCGCGCCCGTAAAGCGCGGCCCTGCGGTTGCGGAAGAGCTTGACCATCAGCGTGTTGACGCTGCCCGTCACGATCAGGTTCATGCGGGCGCCGTCCTTGTAGCGGTCCCACAGCTTCTGAATGGACGAAAAGACGGAGACGTTGATCTTGCGGAACTCCTGGAACTCGTCGATGACCACATTCAGCTGCCGTGTGTGCGACAGCTTCATCAGGGCCTCGAAGATCTGCTCGAAGCGGTCCGGCGTTCCGAGGATCACGTCGCCGTACCGTTCCTCAATCTCCCGCATGAAGGACTCGCACAGGTCCTTCTCGCTCTTCCGCTCGACGAACAGGTAGATGTAGGGCTCGCCCTCCAGCGACTTGACGACAAGCGACGTCTTGCCGACGCGCCGACGCCCCGTCACGACGGTGAACTGCGCCGCCGTCCCGCAACGGAGCCGTATCGTGCGCAGGTCCGCCAGTTCCCGCTCTCGGTCAAAGAAACGCATGTCCTCTCCTAATAGCAACCACGGTTACCGCAACCGCCGTTGCGGTAGAGTATACCACATTCTCGGTTCCCGGGGTGCGGCGAGGCCGTCGCAACCAGCCTAGAAGTCCAGGTTGCTCACGTTGAGCGCGTTGTCCTCGATGAACTTGCGGCGGGGCTCCACCTCGTCGCCCATGAGGAGCGAGAAGATCTGGTCGGCCTTGACGGCGTCCGCGAGCTGCACGCGCTTCATGTGGCGCTTCGCGGGATCCATCGTCGTCTCGTAGAGCTCCTTCGCGTCCATTTCGCCGAGACCCTTGAAGCGGTAGATGCTCATGCCCTTGCGGCCGCGCGCGTCGATGGCCGCGAGCAGGTCCGGGAGGTTCATCACGTCCTGCACCGTGCCGTCCTCCTCCAGCGTCGCGACCTTTCCGGTCTCGCCGAGGTAGTCGTTCACGGAGAAGCCCATGCCCTTCAGGGACTCCATCTGCTTGCGCAGGAGGGAGGCACGGTAGACCTCCAGCCAACGGAACGGCATCTGGTCCGTGGGGTGGTAGGTCTCCACCTGGGTGGAGGCGAGGTCGAGCGTGGTCGCCATCTCCTGCTGGAGTTCCGCGACGCGCGCCTTGAACGCGGGTTCGTCCTTCAGGTACTCGAACGCCGCCGCGTCGCCGGAGCCGCGCACGATGACGTAGCGCGGCACGAAGCCGTCCGCGTCGCGGCGGTCCAACAGCTCCTTCGCGGAGAGGCCGCGCCGCGCAATGGTCCCCACCGTCGCCTTGATCTCGGCCAGGAGCTCCAGCAGCCTGCGCGCCGCCTCCTTGTCGAGCGCCTCGCCGTTCGCGCGCTTCACGGTCATGTCGTCGAGGCCGAGGAAGAGGATGCGCGCGTTCATCTCGCCGTCCGTCAGCACGTACTCGCTCTTCTTCTTGCGCTCCACCTTGTAGAGCGGCGGCTGGGCGAGGTAGACGTAGCCGCGCTCGATGAGCTCGGGCATCTTGCGGTAGAAGAACGTGAGGAGGAGCGTGCGGATGTGGGCGCCGTCCACGTCGGCATCGGTCATGATGACGATCTTGTGGTAGCGGGCCTTCGAGATGTCCCACTCCCCCGCGAAACCGCAGCCGATGGCCGTGATGAGCGTGCGGATCTCGTTGTTCGCGAGCATGCGGTCGACACGCGCCTTCTCCACGTTCAGCACCTTGCCGCGCAGGGGCAGGATCGCCTGGATCGAGCGGTCGCGCCCCGTCTGGGCGGAACCGCCGGCGGAATCTCCCTCCACGAGGAAGAGCTCGGTCTTGGAGGCGTCGCGGCTGGAGCAGTCGCGCAGCTTGCCCGGCAGGGAAAGGCCGTCCATCACGCCCTTCCGGCGCGTGTTCTCGCGGGCCTGGCGCGCCGCCTCGCGGGCGCGGTAGGCGAGCAGCGTCTTCTCGATGATCGCTTTCGCGACGGCGGGGTTCTCCTCGAAGTAGGTGAGCAGTTTGTCGCCGACGATGCCCGCCACGATGCCGTCCACCTCGCCGTTGCCGAGTTTCGTCTTCGTCTGGCCCTCGAACTGCGGCTGGGGCACCTTCACGCTCACGACCACGGTCAGGCCCTCGCGCATGTCGTCGCCGGAGAGCTTCTCCTTCTCCTTGATGAGCTTGTTGTCGACACCGTACTTGTTGATCGTGGAGGTGAGCGCGCGGCGGAAGCCCGTCAGGTGCGTGCCGCCCTCCACCGTGTGGATGTTGTTGCAGTACGTCTGCTCGATCGTGGAGTAGGTGTCGGTGTACTGCATCGCCACCTCGGCCATGATCGTGTAGGTGCCGTCGAGGCGCGTGACCTCCTTCTGCCCCTCGAAGTGCATGACGGGGGAGATCGCCGTCTTGTTCGTGTTCAGGTACGTGACGAACTCGTCGATGCCGCCCTCGTAGTGGAACGTTTCCTCGTGGTGGCCCTCGCCCTCGTTGTCCTTGAAGTGGATCTTCACGCCCTTGTTGAGGAAGGCGAGCTCGCGCAGGCGGTTGCAGAGGATTTCCCACTTGAAGGCGTGGCAGGTGAAGATCGAGTGGTCCGGGAAGAACGTCACCTTCGTGCCCGTCTCGTCACCGCATTCGCCCACGACCTCCAGCGGCTTCGTGACGTGGCCGCGCGAGAACTCGATGTGGTGGATCTTGCCGTTGCGCTTCACCTCCACCTTCATCCAGTCGGAGAGCGCGTTCACGCACGAGACGCCCACGCCGTGGAGGCCGCCCGAGACCTTGTAGTTCGAGCCGTCGAACTTGCCGCCCGCGTGGAGGACGGTCAGCACGACCTCGATGGCGGGGCGGTGCTGCGTCGGGTGCATGTCCACGGGGATGCCGCGCCCGTTGTCCGTCACGCTCAGCGAGCCGTCCTGGTTGATCTGCACGTCCACGAGCGTGCAGTAGCCCGCCAGCGCCTCGTCGATCGAGTTGTCCACCACCTCGTAGACGAGATGGTGGTAGCCGCGCTCGCCCGTGTCGCCGATGTACATGGCGGGGCGCTTCCGCACCGCCTCCATCCCCTCCAGCACCTGGATGTTGGCGGCGTCGTAGCTCCCCGCCTGCGGGGCCTTCGGCGTCGTCTCATTCGACGTGTTCTCGTTCGCGTTCGGCTGTTCTTCGGACATGTCTTTCCCTCAAAAATCGTTGAGGGAAAATTATACCATATCACGCGCGCGCACGCGAGGAACAAGTGCGGAGGAACGCGGCGGCGGCCTGGAGCGCGGCGGCGACCGTCCGGTCCATGTCGTAGTACCTGTAGTCGCCGAGGCGGCCGCCGACGACCAGGTTCGGCACCTTCGCCGCCTCCGCCCGGTAGCGCGCGAGCAGGTCGCGCGAGGCGGGCGTGTCCACGGGGTAGTAGGGCTCGTCGCCGCGCGCCCACGTCTTCGGGTACTCGCGGCAGACAACCGTGGCGGGCGCCGCCAGCGCCGCCGCGTTCTCGGGATGGTAGTGCTTGAACTCGTGGATGCGCGTGAACGGAACATCCGCCCCGGTGTAGTTGACGACGCTCGTGCCCTGGTAGTCGGCGACGGGCAGACGCTCCGTCTCGAAGCGCAGGGAACGCCACGGGAGCGGTCCGAAGCGGTAGTCGAAGAGCGCGTCGACCGGACCCGAGTAGAACATCGGCACGTCGCGCAGCGAGCGGGCGCAGAGGGTGGGCGACGCGCGTTCCGCCAGTCCGTCGACGCCGCACGCGACGGAGATGTTCGGATGGTCGACGAGGCGGTCGAAGAGCGCATTGTAGCCCGCGAGCGGAATGCCCTGGCGCGTGTCGGAGAAGTAGTTGACGTCGTAGCTCGCGCGCACGGGCAGACGCCGGATGATGTCCGCCGAGAGGTTCTTCGGGTCCGTCCCCCACTGCTTGCGCGTATAGTCGCGGATGAAGGCGTCGTAGAGGGGTTTCCCGATGAAGGAGATCGCCTGGGTCTCGAAGTTGGGGGCCTGCCCAGGCAATGCCCCGCCGCCCTTCGCGGCCTCCCGCGCGATGAACGCGGGGAGTTCGGCGGGCGTGAGGTCCAGTCCGTAGAACTGGTTCACGAGCGCGAGGCCGAGCGGCAGGAAGTAGGTGCGGCCGTTGTACCGCGCCAGCACCTTGTGCTGGTAGCCGTTGAACGCGGTGAAGCGGTTGATGAACGCCCACACGTCGTCGAGGTGGGTGTGGAAGATGTGCGAGCCGTAGGCGTGGACCTCGATGCCCGTCTCCGGATCGGTTTCGCACCGCACGTTACCACCGAGGGCCGCACGCCTCTCCAGCACGAGGACCTTCCGCCCCGCCTCCGCGAGGACGCGCGCGAGCGTACACCCCCAGAGGCCACCGCCCGCCACCATGACGTCAATCTGCTGCATGGTCCCAGTATAGCATATCGCGCGTCAGCGCACCCGTTCCCACGTGACGCCCGACAGGCGCAGGGCGAAGCGGCGGATGCCGTTGAAGCGGGTGTTCCGCTTCGACCAGTCCCGGTCGTTGCGGCAGTCGCGGAGGTAGGTCGCGACCGCGACGACGCGCCCGGCGCGGTCGAGGACGGGGCTGCCGCTGTTGCCGGTCGTGAAGGCGGCGTCGATTTCAAGCTCCGTGGGCCCCACGCCCACGATGCGGCCGTCGGTGCTGCGGGCC
>CAKULR010000082.1 GCA_934667295.1 uncultured Kiritimatiellota bacterium | reverse complement strand
GCGCGGACACCGTCTGCGGCGGCGCGGCGACGGGGCCCTTCAGGGCCCGGACGGCGCGCAGTAGCTCCTCGATACTCGCGACGGTGGCGATGCGGGAGGCGCGGATGAGCGTCATCTCGATGAGCGTGCGCACGCTCAGCACGTGGCGGAGCTTGTCCTCCATGTCGGCGAGCTGGTCGGCGATGCGGAAGATCCGCGCGCTCGGACAGAACTTCGCCTGCGCGGCGAGGGTCTTGATCTGGTCGGGCGTCGCCTCCAGGCCGTTCTCCTCGGCGCCGAGCGTCTGGTAGACGAGGAGGTTGCGGAAATGCTGCAGCAGTTCGCCCGCGAGGCGGCGCATGTTCTTGCCGGCGGAGTCGAACGTCTCGACGGAACGGAGGATCGTGGCGGCGTCGCCCGCGAGGATCGCGCCCGCGAGGTCTTCGAGCGCCTTGCGGGAAACGAGGCCGAAGACGCCGAGGGCGTCGTCCTCGGTGATCCGGTCGCCCGTGAAGGCGATGAGCTGGTCGAGGGAGCTGAGCGCGTCGCGCATGCCGCCCTCGGCGCCGCGCGCGATGGCGAGCAGGGCGTCCTCGTCCGCCTCGATGCCCTCCCTGCCGCAGATGTAGCGGAGGCGCGCGGCGATCTGGTGCGTCTGGATGCGGCGCAGGTCGAAGCGCTGGCAGCGCGAGACGATCGTGGCGAGCATCTTGTCGCCCTCGGTCGTCGCGAAGATGAACTTCACGTAGGGCGGCGGCTCCTCCAGCGTCTTGAGGAGGGCGTTCCAGGCCGCGCCCGTGAGCATGTGGCATTCGTCGATGATGAAGATCTTGTACTTGGAGGCGACGGGCTTGAACTGCACCGCGTCCATGATCGGCTTCACGTCCTCGACCTTGTTGTGCGAGGCCGCGTCGAGCTCGGTCACGTCGATGGAGCGCCCGGCGGCGATCTGGCGGCAGTTCTCGCACGCGCCGCACGGCTCCACGCCCTGCGGATTCGTGCAGTTGAGCGCCTTGGCGAGGATGCGCGAGGTCGTCGTCTTGCCGATGCCGCGCGGGCCGATGAAGAGGTAGGCGTTCGCGATGCGTCCGCTCGCGATGGCGTTGCGCAGCGTGCGCACGACGTGTTCCTGCCCCACGACGTCGTCGAACGTCATCGGGCGGTACTTGAGCGGCAGCGCGATGTGCGGGGCCTGTTCCTGTTCTTCCATGCCGCTAGTATAGCATAGCGCATGGTCAACGACAACGCCGTACGGAAAAACGCAGTGCCGCGAAACAATCGCGGCACTGCGTTTCCGGGGCGCAGGGAACCGCGCACCCGTCTCTGTCGGACGGCTTACATCTCGGAGAGCTTCTTCAGGAGCGCGTAGTTCTCCTTGAAGCCCTCCTCGGCCTTCTCAAGCATCGCCGTCGCCTTCTCGGCGCCGACCTTCTTGATCAGCTGCTTGAAGCGGTTCTCGCCGAACTCCTTCGACACCGCGTCCTTCGCGAACGAGACCGTCGCGGACTTGTCGGCGGAGTCGAGCTTCACCTTGCCCGTCGTCGGGTTGTACGTCCAGAGCGGGAAGTGGACGGAATCGACCGCCACCTTCTGGTGCGCCGGGCCCGTCTTTGTGAGAAGGCCCTGCTCGATGCAGTGCGCGTAGGCGATGATGAGCGCCGGACCGTCGTAGTTCTCGGCCTCGTTGAAGGCCTTGACCGTGGCGGCCGGGTTCGCGCCCATCGACACGTACGCGACGTAGACGTTCTTGTACTGCATCTGCATGAGGCCGAGGTTCTTCTTCGGCTGCGCCTTGCCGGACGCCGCGAACTTCGCGATCGCGCCGGTCGGCGTCGCCTTGGAGGCCTGCCCGCCCGTGTTGGAGTACACTTCCGTGTCCATCACGAGGATCTTGACGTTCTTGCCCGAGGCGAGCACGTGGTCAAGCCCGCCGTAGCCGATGTCGTAGGCCCAGCCGTCGCCGCCGAGGATCCAGACGGACTTGCGCACAAGGTTGTCCGCCACCGCGAGGAGCTGCGCGCAGGTCGGACAGCCGGCGGCCTTGCCCGCCTCGCAGAAGCCCTTGAGCTCCTTCACGAGCGCGCGCATCTGCTCGACGCCCTGGCCCTTCTCGTCGAACTGGTCGACGGCCTTGATCTTCTCAAGGCAGGCCTTCATGTCGGCGGGCGTCTTGTCGCCCGCGAGCGCCTTGCCGACGAGCTCCATCGCGTAGCCGTGGAGCTTGTCCGCCGACACGCGCATGCCCATGCCGAACTGCGCGTTGTCCTCGAAGAGCGAGTTCGACCAGGCCGGGCCCTTGCCGTCCGTGCGCTGGCAGTACGGGGTGGTCGGCAGGTTGCCGCCGTAGATCGACGAGCAGCCCGTCGCGTTCGCGATGAGGAGGCGGTCGCCGCAGATCTGGGTGAGCAGCTTGACGTAGGGCGTCTCGCCGCAGCCCGCGCACGCGCCGGAGAACTCGAAGAGCGGGCGCTTGAGCTGGCTGTCGAGGAGCTTCTTCGTGTCGAGCTTCGCCGTGTCGACCTCGGGGAGCGAGAGGAAGAACTTCCAGTTCGCGGCCTCGGTCTCGCGCAGCGGGATCTGCTCGACCATCTTGAGCGCGCCCTTCGCCTTCATCGGGCACTGCACGACGCAGAGCTCGCAGCCCATGCAGTCCTCGGGGGCGACCTGGATCGTCACCTTCTCGCCGAACTTCTGCGTGAGCTTGCCGGCGTCCACGCTCTTGAACGTGGCGGGCGCGCCCGCGAGGGCGGCGGCCGGGTAGACTTTCATGCGGATCGCCGCGTGCGAGCAGATCGCGAGGCAGTTGCCGCACTGGATGCAGGCGGTCGGGTCCCACTGCGGGATGAACGCCGCGACGTTGCGCTTCTCCCACTGGGTCGTGGCGGTCGGCCACGTGCCGTCGTCCGGGATGGCCGAGACGGGCAGCTCGTTGCCCTTCTGCGCGATCATCTTCGCGGAGACCTTCTGGACGAACGCGGGGGCCTCGGCCGGAACGGCCGGCGGCATCTTCGCCTTGCCGGCGGGGGCGGCCGGGTACGTGACCTCCTCGATGGCGGCGGAGGCCGCCTCGATGCACTTCCAGTTCATCTCGACGACTTCCTGGCCCTTCTTGGAGTACGCCTTCTCGGCGTAGTCCTTCAGCACCTGGATCGGGTCAAGCACCGTGCCGTCGGCCTTCTTGAGCGTGATGCCCGAGAGCTTGAAGAACGCGGTCTGAAGGACGGTGTTCGTGCGCGTGCCCATGCCGTTCTCGCGGGCGATCTTCGCCGCGTCGATCACGTAGAAGCGGATCTTCTTGTCGATGATCGCCTGCTCCACCTCGTCCGGCATGTGGTTCCACACCTCGGCGGCCGAGTAGGGCGAGGCGAGGAGGAACACGCTGCCCGGCTTCGCGGCCTTGAGCATGTCGTACTTTTCGAGGTACGGGAAGCAGTGGCACGCCGTGAAGTCGGCGGAGTTGATGAAGTACGGGCTGCGGATCATCTCCGAGCCGAAGCGGAGGTGGGAGATCGTCACGCCGCCGGACTTCTTGGAGTCGTACTCGAAGTAGCCCTGCGCGTAGTTCTCGGTGTAGTTGCCGATGATCTTGATCGAGTTCTTGTTCGCGCCGACCGTGCCGTCCGCGCCGAGGCCCCAGAACATGCACTCCTTGCGGTCGCCCTTCGGCACGACGAAGTTCTCGTCGCCGAGGATGTAGCGGTTCATGACATCGTCGACGATGCCCACCACGTAGTGGTCAAGCGGCTTCTCGGCCGCCATGTTCGCGAAGATGTTCGCGCACATCTGCGGCGTGAAGTCCTTCGAGCCGATGCCGTAGCGGCCGGCGAGGACCTTCGGGTAGGCGTAGGAGACGACGCCCTCCTGCTTGGCCTGGCCGATCGCGGCGCAGACGTCGAGGTAGAGCGGGTCGCCGATCGCGCCGGGCTCCTTCGTGCGGTCGAGCACCGTGATGCACTTGACCGTCGCGGGGATCGCGCCGACGAAGTCCTTCATCGAGAACGGACGGTAGAGATGCACCTTGACGAGGCCGACCTTCTTGCCCTCCTTGACGAGCGCGTCGACCGTCTCGTGGAGGGTGTCGCAGCCCGAGCCCATCGCGATCGCGACGTATTCGGCGTCGGGGGCGCCCACGTAGTCGTACAGCCTGTACGCGCGGCCCGTGAGCTTCGCGAGCTTGTCCATGTACTTCTGGACGATTGCGGGCGTGGCCTGGTAGTACTTCTCGCAGCTCTCGCGCCCCTGGAAGTTGATGTCGGGGTTCTGCGCCGTGCCGCGCATCGTCGGATGCTCCGGGTCGAGCGCGCGCCGGCGGAAGTCCTCCACGAACCGATCGTCGATCATCTCGCGGATGACCTCGGTCGGGATCTCGTCGATCTTCTGCACTTCGTGCGAGGTGCGGAAGCCGTCGAAGAAGTGGAGGAACGGCACCTTCGCCTCCAGCGTGGACGCATGGGCGACCATCGCCATGTCGTGCGCCTCCTGCACACTGTTCGAGGCGAGCATCGCGAAGCCCGTCTGGCGGCACGCCATCACGTCGCCCTGGTCGCCGAAGATGCAGAGGCCCTGGCACGCGAGCGAACGCGCGGAGACGTGGAACACGGTCGGGGCGAGCTCGCCCGCGATCTTGTACATGTTCGGGATCATGAGGAGAAGACCCTGCGACGCCGTGAAGGTCGTCGTGAGCGAGCCCGTCGTGAGCGAGCCGTGTACGGCGCCGGCCGCGCCGCCTTCCGACTCCATCTCGACGATCGAGGGAATCGAGCCCCAGATGTTCGTCTTGCACGCCGAGGCGAGCTCGTCGCACGTTTCCGCCATCGGCGAGGACGGCGTGATCGGGTAGATCGCCGCGACTTCCGAACACGCGAAGGCGATCTGGGCGGCCGCGGTGTTTCCGTCGACCATGATCTTCTTGGCCATGAACTAATCTCCTTGGGAGTTGTGTGAAATTTTCCATATAGTATGGCACACAACCCTAAAGTTAGACAACGGTAATTTGGGAGCGGCCCCAGCCCGATTCTCCAAACGCAACGCGCCGCCCGGCAGGGGCGGCGCGTCGTGCTTGAGGTGAAACGGAATCGGCTTAGAGCTTGTCGTTCGAGCCGAGCACGTTCACGATCTTGTGGATGTAGAGCTTCTTCATCTCCTCGCGCGCCGGCGAGAGGTACTGGCGCGGGTCGAACTGCTCCGGGTGCTCCGCGAAGTGCTTGCGGATCGCCGCCGTCATCGCGAGACGCGAGTCGGAGTCGATGTTGATCTTGCACACGGCGCTCTTCGCGGCCTCGCGCAGCTGCTCCTCCGGGATGCCCACCGCGTCCGGCAGCTTGCCGCCGAACTTGTTGATGATGTCAACGTACTCCTGCGGGACGCTGGACGAACCGTGGAGGACGATCGGGAAGCCCGGAAGCTTCTGCTCGACGGCCTTCAGCACGTCGAACGCGAGCGGCGGCGGGATCAGCTTGCCCGTCTTGGGGTCGCGCGTACACTGCTCGGGCTTGAACTTGTAAGCGCCGTGGGAGGTGCCGATGGAGATCGCGAGCGAGTCGCAGCCCGTCTTCGTCGCGAACTCCACGACTTCCTCGGGCTTCGTGTAGTGGCTTTCCTCGGCCGCCACCTCGTCCTCCACGCCGGCGAGCACGCCGAGCTCGGCCTCGACCGTCACGTCGTACTGGTGGGCGTATTCGACGACCTTCTTGGTGAGGGCGATGTTCTCCTCGAACGGAAGCGAGGAACCGTCGATCATGACGGACGAGAACCCGCTGTCGATGCAGCTCTTGCACGTCTCGAAGCTGTCGCCGTGGTCAAGGTGCAGCACGATCTGCGGATGCGCGCAGCCGAGCTCCTTGGCGTACTCGACCGCGCCCTGCGCCATGTAGCGGAGGATCGTGGGGTTCGCGTACTTGCGCGCGCCCTTGGAGACCTGCATGATGACGGGGGACTTCGTCTCGACGGCGGCCTGGACGATCGCCTGCATCTGCTCCATCGTGTTGAAGTTGAACGCCGGGATGGCGTACCCGCCCTTGACGGCCTTCGCGAACATCTCCTTCGTGTTGACGAGACCGAGTTCCTTGTAGCTGACCATGTTTGCTTCTTCCTTTCTTGGAAAAAATTGAATCTATATTATACACACGCCGCGCCGTCTTGGCAATACCAACGCCATCCGAAGCACGGCCTTCCCGGTTTCTAGACGTTCTTGAGGTCGAGGGAAAGAAGGAACTCGGGATTCGAGCGGTACTTCTTCATGCCGCCGATCACGCTCTGCATGGCGCGTTCGGGGCCGGCGTCCGTCAGGACGCGCCGCAGGGCCCAGGTCTTCTCCAGTTCGAGCGGGGCGAGCAGGAGGTCTTCCTTGCGCGTGCCGCTCTTCTCGATGTCGATCGCCGGGAAGATGCGCTTGTCGGCGAGGCCGCGGTCGAGGACGAGCTCCATGTTGCCGGTGCCCTTGAACTCCTCGAAGATCACCTCGTCCATGCGCGAGCCCGTGTCGATGAGCGCCGTCGCGAGGATCGTGAGCGAACCGCCGCCCTCGATGTTGCGGGCCGCGCCGAAGAAGCGCTTCGGACGGTGGAGGGCGAGCGCGTCCACGCCGCCCGTGAGGATCTTGCCGGAGTGGGGCTGCACGGTGTTGTAGGCGCGCGCGAGGCGGGTGATCGAGTCGAGCAGGATGATGACGTCCTTGCCGTTCTCGGCCTGGCGGCGGCTCATCTCGATCACCATGTCCGCCACGTCCACGTGGTGCTGCGGCTCCTCGTCGAACGTCGAGGAAAGCACCATCGCCTTCGTGTTGCGCTGCATGTCCGTCACTTCCTCGGGGCGCTCGTCGATGAGCAGCACGATGAGGATGGCGTCGGGGTGGTTGCGCGTGATGGCGTTCGCCATCTTCTGGAGGAGGACGGTCTTGCCGACGCGCGGCGGCGCGACGATGAGGCCGCGCTGTCCGAAGCCGATCGGCGTGAAGAGGTCCACGACGCGCATGGACAGCTCGTTGGGCGTCGTCTCCAGCACGATCCGCCGCGTGGGGAAGGTGGGCGTGAGGTTCTCGAAGTGGACGATGCGGGCGGCCTCGCTCGGTGTCTTGCCGTTCACCGAGACGACGTTGCCCAGAACGAAGTAGCGGTCCTTGTCGCGCGGGTCGCGGATCGGACCCTCCACGATGTCGCCCGTGCGGAGCGCGTGGCGGCGGATCTGCTGCTGCGGGATGAAGACGTCCTCCGGGCAGGCGAGGAAGTTCGTCTTCGCGCTGCGCAGGAAGCCGTAGCCCTCCTTCTCGACCTTCAGGCACCCCGTCGCCGCGACGGCGCCGCCCCGGGAGAGGTAGTTGCGGATGGCCGCGAAGATGATCTCGTGGCGCTTCATCGCGCCCAGGTCCTCGGGGTTCGCGTCCGGCATCATGCGCTCGACAATCGTCCCGTTGTCCCAGCTGTGGATATCCTGCAAGCGGTACTCGGGCAAGTCGGGATTGCGCGGCACGGTCGGCGGCGGCGGCTCGTAGCGCGGCTGCTGGTGGCGCATCTCCGGAGGACGGCGGTTGCCCTGCTGGTGCAGCGGCCGCGACGCGCCCCCGTTG
>CAKULR010000081.1 GCA_934667295.1 uncultured Kiritimatiellota bacterium | reverse complement strand
CCCCCCCCCCCCCCCCTGTCAATTGTGAATTTTGGAAATTTTCATCGTTGTTCCTGTTCGGGAGGGACGGGAGAACGGGAGAACGGGAGGGACGCAACTTGTTGCGTCCGGGAGGCCCGGCGCGTCCGCCTCCTCAGCCCACGAGTTCCCAGCCGGGTCGGTACGGGGCCGAGAGGAAGGCGTTGGCGGCGGGGTTGTTGGTGATGGTACGGCCGTCCCAGTTCAGGACGGCGCCCTTTCCGGTGCGGGCGGCCACGTTCGCGAGGAGCAGCGTCTCCGCAAGCGGCACGGAGTAGTCGAAGCCCGTGTTGGCGGGGCGGTTCTCGCGGATGGCCGCGTAGAACTCGTGCGTGTGCTCGGTCGTCTTGTAGGAGAAGTTCTTCGCCTTCCTGATCTCCTTCCCGAGCGTCTTCGGGAAGAAGCGGATCGCGCTGTGGTGGCTGAACCAGATCGTGCCCTTCGTGCCGCAGAAGAGCGTGCCCATGTTGAGGAACGGGGCCTTCTCGGCGATGCCCCACTTCCGTTCCGTCTCCAGGAGGATGGGCGGCAGGTTGAGCCATTCGCGCCTGAGCGCGTGGCCGAAGCGGTCCACGTGGTCCTTGTCGTAGGGAATGCCGGGGCAGACGCCGTCATACCAGTGAAGCGTGACGGGCGGGAGGCCGCCGCGCGCGGGGAAGGTGAAGTCGATCGTGTCGCGCCACGCCCAGGCGCCCGGACAGGCGAACGCGGCCTCGTGCGTGGTGATCGTCGTGGGCGGCGCCTTGCCGAGGTCGAGCGCCCAGAACGCGGCATCCATGATGTGCGTGCCCATGTTGCCGATCGAGCCGTTGCCGTAGCCGATCCAGCTGTGCCAGTCATGCGGGTGGAGACCCTGGTGGTCCGCCGTCGGCGCGTAGTAGTCGCACACGGGAGCGGGGCCGCACCAGGCGTCCCAGTCCATCCCGGCGGGCGGCGGCGCGGCGGGCGGACGGTGCATCATCGAGTTGAGCCGGTCGTCGTAGCACCACACGTCGCGGATCTCGCCGATCAGTCCCTTCCGGATGGATTCCACGCATACGCGCATCGCCTTGGTGGAATGCCCGAAGTTCCCCACCTGCGTCACGACGCCCGTCTCCTTCGCGACGCGCCCCATCAGCTGCGCCTCCGCGACGGTCGAGGCCATCGGCTTCTCCACGAACACGTGGAGGCCGCGCCGCATCGCGAGCACCGCCGCAAGGGCATGGTGGTGGTTCGGCGTCGCGATGAAGACGGCGTCGAGCGCGTCGCCCATCTTCGCGTACAGCTCGCGGTAGTCGAAGAACTCGCGCACGCCCTCCAGGGCGTCCCGCCCGCCGACCTGCACCATCCGCTCGCGCGTGGCGGCGCGCATGCGCGGATCGGGATCGACGAGCGCGACGATCCGCTCCGCCATGATGGGCTCGACGAGCTGCTGGAGGCGTCCGCCGCAGCCGATCAGGGCGACGCGGATCTTCGCCCCGGCGGCGATCTGCCGCGCCCGGCTCTGTCCAAACGCCAACCCACCGATGCCAAACGCCGTCCCGGCGGCGAGGAAACCTCTGCGTGTCACCATCTCAAACCTCACTTTCCTGCAAAACGAACCCAGATGAAATCGAGCGGCACGGGAATGTCCACCGTCAGGACGTTCCCCGCGAGCGCCACCGTGCCGCGCCCGGCCAGGACCTCGGCCCGTCCGGCCGTGAGATAGGGCGCAAGGTCGAGCGCGAAAGAGGACTTTGCGTTCCGTTCGCGGAACAGGAGCGCCGTGCCGCCGCGGCCGTCCTTCGCGGTCGAGACGAAGCCCGTCCAGGCAAAGCCGTCCGGCCGTCCGCCGCCGGGGTGGATGTAGCCCGCATGGACGGCGTCGCGGTGGCGCTTCCACGTCGCGATGAGCGGTTTCCAGGCGGCGACCGTCCCGGGCGAGAGGTTCTGGATTTCGAACCATCCGAGCGGCGAGGCGAACATCACGGTCGCGAAGAGCGCGTCCTTCGGCCACTGCGCCGGCGCGAGCGGGTCGTCGGCGGGATAGGCGTCCGGGAGGCGGTCGGGGTTCAGCACCTCCATGCGCAGACGCGCCGGATCGACGACGTGGGCGAGCGACCAGAGGTTGCGCAGGGTGAAGTGCGGCCACCAGAGGCGGTTGTCGCCCTTGCGGATGTAGCGGTTCTCCACGAAGACGGGACCCACTTCCGGGAAGCCGAAATAGCCGGGGCGGATCTGCGCCGTCACGTCGAGATCGACGGTGATGCGTCCGTCGGACCCCGCGAGAAGGCCGTCCATCAGCTTCTGCTGGCGCTGGAGCGTGCGCGGCGACTCGGAGCGGATCGAGTCCAGCTTGAAGTAGTCGATGCCGAAGCGGCGGTGCAGGCCCAGCAGCAGGTCCAGGTCCTTCTCCCAGTGCTCCGCCTCGTTCGAGCTGTCGGGACCGTACCAGAGGCCGAACTTCATCCCCTGCGCCCGCGCCGCGCACACGACCGGTTCGAGTCCGCGCGGAAACCGCTCGGGGTCGGGCGTCCAGAACGCGGGATCGTGCCAGAAGGAGCTCCAGCTGCCCTTCTCGCCCTTCTTCAGCTTGGCCGAGTTGGCGGACCGCCCCTTCTGCCAGCCGTCGTCGATCTGGATGACGTCCACGCCGAGCGCGGCCCCGGCGGCGACCTCGCGCAGCAGGAACGCCTCGTTGATGCAAGCGTCGCGGTTCCCGTCGCCCCAGGTGTTCGTGAGGAAGAGTCCGTCGCGTCCCGAAACGTAGGCCCGTCGGGCGCGCTGGAAGTCCGTCGCCGCCCGTACGCGCCCCACCGCGCCGCCCGTGTAGGCGACCTGCACGCAGGGATAGCCCACGTCCCGCACGACGAGCCGTCCCCGCCCCGCTTCCACGCGGAAGTCGGGGCCCTTGACGGGACGCGACTCCGGCAGCGGCGCCACGCGGAAGAACGCCCGTCCCTCGCCCGTCGCCGCATCCTCGATGAAGACCGCCGGTGCGGAAACGTCGAACGCCGCCTCGTTCCGCGCCAGCAGGTACTCCGTCTCGAAGTAGAGTTCGTTGTGCTGGTCCGTACGGTCCTGGAGCCGCACGACCGTCAGGCTCGGATGCGCCCAGTTCCACGTGAAGACCGCATCCTCTCCAAAGGCGGACAACCCCGCCGCACAGGCGGCGGCCACGATCAACCCGATTCCGCGAACCTTCATCCCGATGTCCTTTCCGTTTCCGTTCACCGCCACCGCCGATGCGCCCAGAGGTACTGCTCGGGATAGCGGCGGATGGCCTCTCCGAGACGGTCGTTGAGGAGCTGCGTGTAGGCGGCCTTGTCGCCGTCCTTCGCGAAAACGAGCGGCGAGCCGCCCACGAGGCGGTAGCGGTACGGGGCCACGCGCACGAAGGAGCCGACGACGATGGGGTACCCGTAGCGCATCGCGAGGCGCGTCGCGCTCGTGAACGTCTTCGCGGGGCGTCCGAGGAAGGTGAGCGGCAGGCCCTTGGCCGTATGCTGGTCCATCAGGATCGTCATCGCGGCCCGGTCGGCGGACCACTGCCGGATGACGTCGGGCGTAAAGCCGTGGTTCTTGTCGATCACGGTCACGGGGCCCCGGAAATGGTGCTTCTTCATCCAGTTCGCGACGAAGCGGTTGTTCATCACGCGCGCAATCGCGATCATCGGGCGGGCGAACGAGAGGACGTTCGTCGCCGCCTCCCACACGCCGTGGTGGGCGCTCACGAGGAGGATCGGCTTCTCCGTCTCCTCCAGAAGCCGCCGCACCGTCTCCGGCGCGCCCTCCGAGACGTCCAGGTGTTCGCGCCAGTTCTCCCGCGTCACGACGTGCGGCACGCACAGCGCCTCGCAGATGTGCCCCGCCAGATGGCCCCAGCTCATCCGCGCGATGCGCGCGGCCTCCTTCGGGTCGTCCGTGATGCCCGCCTTGAGGATGTTGTCGATGGCGATGCGGCGGCGCTTCCGGAAGAACGGGAAGAGCGCGCGCGCAAAGGCGGCGCCCCAGTCGTAGGCGTGTCGGTCGATGAAATTCACTCGGCGACGACCTCGTAGAGCATGCGGGCACCGGCGGGGCCCTTCACGTCGGCCGTGAAGACGAGCTTGCCGTCTACGACGGACACAGGCATCTTTTCGAGGCGCCGGCCGGTCGTCTCCAGCGCCCACACGGTGAAGGACGCGGGGTGTGCGAGGGCGAGCGCCACGCGCGCCCTGCCGTTGCGGACGACGGGCGGGTAGGCGCCCCACTTGAGGAGGGTGCGCTTTTCCGGGTCCGCGTACACGGTGCCGTCTGCCTGCACGTCCGTGAGGTGCGTCACGAGCATCCGGCGGGAGGTCGCAAGCGGTCGGTCGTCGAGCGAACTCGCCCAGAGCGTCGTCGCGACGGCCCCGGCGTCGAAGGCGACCGCGCCCGCCTGGATCGTCCCCGACGGCGTGAAGCCGCCGGCGGTCTTCTCCGTCACGATGCGGAACGTGCCGCGCGTGCGGTCGAGGGCGATGGCGGGGTTCGGCTTGAGCGCGACGGGCGGCTCCTTCCGCGCAAGCTGCTCCTTCAGGTTGAAGGTCTTCAGGCCCGGAACGGGCGCGACGGCGGTTGCCGTGCGGATTTGCCAGGCGGCGTCCTTCCACGGCGGGACAAGCCCCGTGGGGCCGTCCTTCGGCAGGAACGTGTCGGGCGTCACCGCGTTCGCGATCATGTCCGGGAGCGGCGCGAGGTCGCCGCGCAGGAAGAGGCACACGCTCGCGCGGTCGCCGGCCTGGCCGAGCGGGTCGCTCGCCACGTCGAAGTAGCCGGGGAAGCCCCTGCGGTCGTACATGTTGTCGAGCCCGTGCGAATAGGCGAAGCGCCAGAGGCCGTCCCAGTCCTGCAGCGCGCTCATCGCGCCCGTCATGATCCCGCCCACGCCCCGGAACATGCCGGGCCCCGAGAAGTTCCATTCGGTGATCGTGAACGGCTTCGTGGGCATGCGCGTGTAGGCGCATGCGACGGGCGGCAGCGTGCCGGCGAAGACGGGGTTCGCGTTGCCGCACTTCGAGGGCAGGGACCACGACTTCGCGAGGAACTGCGGGTGGTCCACGTAGAAGTGGTCGTCCACGTAGTCGTAGAGGTCTTCGCGCACGGCCATGAGCGGCGTGTAGTGGCTGCCGCAGTTCTGGTTCGTGAGCAGCGCCTTCACGCCCAGCTCCTTCATGTAGGCGCGCTGTCGCGCGACGAGCTTCCGCTCGATGTCCGCCATGAAGGCGATGAGGACGGCGGACGTCCCCGAAACCTTCGCCGGGTCGTCCAGCCCCTTGGCGAAGCCCGGATCCGCCGCGCGCCGCTCCGCGAGCCACGCCGTCCAGGCCTTCTTCATCGGCTCCTCGCTGCGGATCCTGCTCCAGCACCAGGTGAGGTGCCCTTCGTTGATGAGCGAGATGAGGGGCAGACCGGGCTCGTCCCTGTACGCGCGCCCCGTGTAGGGATTCACGTGCGTGAGGAGGTTCTTCGTGAACGCCGCCCAGTTCTGGTAGGCGCCCTCGTGGACGGGGATGAGGTTCTTGTAGACCTGCTGGTCGACGCGGCCGTCGCGGTCGATGCCGATCGCGCGCCAGGCGACGGGGCGGCACGTGAAGAGGTCGGTCGTCACGTAGACGCCCTTCTCGTAGAACTTCGCGAGCAGGTAGTCGAGGCGGTCCATCCGCTCGGCGTTCAGCGTGAGGCCGTCCTTCGCGCCCTTGACCGCGCCGTTGGCGGACTCGTAGTGGTGGATGCGCACGGTGTTGTAGCCGAGGCGCACGAGGCGCGTCACGAGCCGGTCGGCGAAGGCATGGTCGGGGAAGTTCGCGTCGAAGCAGAGGTTCACGCCGTAGAAGCGCTGTTTCCGGCCGGGCAGGTTCTCGAACTCGAAGTGTCCGTTGACGGCCTTCAGCCAGCCGTGTTTGCCGGCGGGGGCGTCCTGGAGGCCCTGGTTCGAGAAGTCGAGCGCGCTGCCCGCCTCGATGTCCTTGCGGTAGTCGAGCGGAATCCAGTCCGGACCCGCCTTCACGACGACGGGTTTGTCGAGCGCCACCTTCACGCCGTCCTTCGTTTCGAGGAAACAGAGGAACGTGCGCCGGTCGCCCCGGGTGAACGCCGCGCGGTTTCCGTCCTCCGGCGAGATCCGCAGCGAGATCGTCGGGACCCACTTGCGGTCGTCCTGGATCTGGAGATGCGTCGGACCGGGAAACACCAGGCGGAAGGCGTCCCGTCCCGGCGGCGTGAACGCGATCCAGGTGGCCGTGCCGTTCCAGACGCCGACGGTCCTGCCGTCCCACGTCTTCGAGATCGTGCCGGACGCACCGGCCGACGTCTTCCACATGCCGCCCGCGAAGGTCTCGCAGGGCATCAGGAGGGTCAGCACCACCGCCTCGGGTCTCTGGTCGAGGTCGCTCGTCACGGCGGCGTCCAGGACGGCGCGCCCGTCGGCGGTCGCGAGCAGCGTCGTGCGCCCGTGCGCGCACTTCTCCCACGATTTCTCCGCGAAGAACTCGAACGCCGCCGTGCCCGTCGCGGCGTCGGGAAACGCGAAGTCGCGCCGCACGCCCGTCGCCGTACCCGACCATCCCTCGCGGTGGATCGTCATGCCCAGTCGCGCGCCCGTGTCGCCCACGCGCACGTCGCCGTTCATGCCCATGCCCAGTTCAAGCGGCGCCGCGCACAGCGTCCCCGCCACGATTGCAAAAGCGAACACTCTCCACATTTTCGAAAGCCTCGATTGTAGGGTTAAGGTTGTAGGTTGGCGGCTGCGGCCACGCTAGCCACGAATCGCCTTGATGAGCCGGGGGACGACGACGTTGAGGTCTCCGACGATGCCGTAGTGCGCGACCTTGAAGATCGGCGCGTTCCGGTCGGTGTTGATCGCGATGATCTTCGCCGCGTCCTGCATGCCCGCGAGGTGCTGGACCGCGCCCGAGATGCCGCAGCTGATGAAGAGCGCCGGACGCACCGTCACGCCCGTCTGGCCGATCTGGCGTTCGTGCTCGCAGTACCCGAGGTCCACGGCCGCGCGGCTCGCGCCCACGGCGCCGCCGAGGGCGTCCGCAAGCGCGTGGAGCTGCTGGAAGTTCTCCTTCGAGCCCACGCCCGCGCCGCCGGCGACGATGATGCGCGCGCCCTTGAGGTTGACGGTGGCGTGGCGGCGGACGATCTCCAGCACCTCCACGGGGATCTCGACGCCGTCCAGGTGCGCGGCGTGCCGCACGATCTCGCCCGTGCGCCCCGGCTGCGGCGCGAGCGGCTTCATCACGCCCTCGCGCACCGTCGCCATCTGCGGCCAGTTGCGGGGATTGACGATCGTCGCGATGATGTTGCCGCCGAACGCCGGGCGGATCTGCTGGAGGACGTTGGTGAAGGTCTCCTTCGTCTTGCAGTCCGTGTAGTCGCCGATCCGGAGGTCCGTGCAGTCCGCCGTGAGGCCGCACCGCAGCGCCGACGCGACGGCGGGCGCGAGGTCGCGCCCCATATGGGTGGCGCCGAAAATCACGATCTGCGGCGCACATTCCTTGACGAGCTCCACGAACGCCGGACGGTAGGCCGCGCCGCGGAAGACCCGGAGCGCAGCGTCCTCGACGAGATGCACCCGATCCGCCCCCGCCGCGAAGAGTTCGGCGCAGAGAGGCGCGACGTCCGCGCCCA
>CAKULR010000080.1 GCA_934667295.1 uncultured Kiritimatiellota bacterium | reverse complement strand
GGCGCATCCTCTGGGCGGATGCGCCGGAGGGCGCGCGGGAGCTGACGGTTGGTGGCTACCAAGGCGATGCCTTCAAGGGCCCCGGCGAAACGGTCGAGATCAAAGTCGACGGGGAAGAGAAGCCCCAGAAGGTCTACCGGGAATACATCCCCGTTGCGCGCTATCCGCGCGCGTTCGTCCTGCGGGAGAACCTGAACGCCTCGCTCGGACAGGTCTTCCGCTACCTCGGTTCGGGGTCGCCGGTCACGAACCTCGTCTTCGAGTGCCCCACGATGACGGCCAACCCGTACACGGATGGCTTCTGCGGCTACAACATGAAGGCGGGACGCCTCCGCATCCCCCGGATCACGCTCGTGCCGGCCGCCTACACGTGGTCGCTCGGCGGCGTGGACGTGAGCGACTGGAGGCTCGACGCCGTCACCGACGTCGTGGGCGAACTCACGGGCGCCTGGGGCACCTACAAGGGCATGTTCGCGGGCGGGCAGGCCTTCACGGGAACGCTCCACCTGCCGGCCCTCGCGACGGTGCAGACGAATGCGTTCCGCGCGGCCTCGAAGATGGAGGCCGTCGAGCTCGGCTCGAACACGGTCGTCACGTCGATCGGCACGAAGGCGTTCAAGGGCTGTTCGGGCCTCGCGCGCATCCGCGTGCGCGCCGGGGCGGACCTCGCCGTGGGCGAAGATGCGTTCGAGGGGACGACGGGCCTGAAGATACTCGAATTCACGTTCGAGGCGCCGAAGGACCCGGCGGCGGTGGACAACATGCTCGCGGGCACGGCGGAGGAGGTGGCCGCATCGGCCAACCCGCCCGTCATCTACGCCTCGCGGGCGCTCGGCTGGACGGGCGCGAAGATCGCGAACATCCAGCCGCCGACGGATGCCGAGCGCGCGGCGTGTCCGTTCTGGGTGAAGCAGGACGGCACGCTCCTCGGCGTGTGGCGGACGGCGGCGGGTGCGCGCAAGGCCTGGGTCGTCCACGTCCCCTCGCCGGACGATCCGCGCGGCACGTACCTCTTCCTCCGCTGAACCGCATGGATTCCGGGTGCGGCGGACAGGGCGTGACCATGGGTACGGACATGGGCGTGGGACATGGTAGGGGCCGACGTCCCCGGCGGCCCGCGTGCCCGATGGCGTCCCCGGTCATGTCCCATGTGCATCCCCGTGGACGCGGCGCGCCGGGGACGTCGGCCCCTACCATGGGCGCGGACATGCTATAATACGGGCATGTCAGAGCCGAAGAACAGGCCGGAGGGCGACCCGGGCGCCGATCCGGCATATTTCATGGACGACCCGAACTGGGCGGACTTCCTGCCCGACCTCCCGGCGGGCGGGCCGAAGTGCCGTCTGCCCACGCATGAGGACTGTACGCCGCTCGACGTGGAGCGGGTCGCCGCGCATCTGGAGGCGGGCGGGACGCTCGGGGCGATGGCGGGCTACGAGTCGCGTCCCGGCCAGCTCGACATGGCGCGCGCGGTCACGCGGGCGTTCAACGGACGCGAGCACCTGATGGTGGAGGCCGGGACGGGCGTCGGCAAGTCCCTCGCCTACCTCGTGCCCGCCGTGCAGTGGAGCTTCCTCAACGACACCCCCGTCGTTCTCTCCACCGCGACGCGCAACCTGCAGAGCCAGCTCATCTCAAGTGACCTGCCGCGCGCGGCGAAGACGCTGGGGGACGAGGCGCCGAAGTTCCGCGCGACGCTGCTCAAGGGCCGTTCCAACTACCTTTGCCTGCGGATGCTCGGCGAGTACATGCAGGGCGGCTACTGGACGCTCGCGGAGGACGAGCGGACGGCGTTCGCGCACCTTGTCGAATGGCTGCACCGCACGCCGGACGGGGATCTGGACGACCTGGGGGACGAGCTGCTGCGGCCCCATCTGGCGTGTCCGCCCGAGGACTGCGCGGGCCGGGCGTGTCCGTTCCGCTCGAAGTGCTTCGTCGCGAAGGCGCGCGCACGCGCGCTCCGGGCGCACGTGGTGGTGGTGAACCACGCGCTCGTCCTGGCGGAGGCGACGAACCCGGGGAGCGGCATCCTGCCCGCCTACGGGCGGCTCGTTTTCGACGAGGCGCACAACCTGGAGGACATCGCGACGGACTTCTTCTCGTACGAGCTGTCGCGCCCCGCCCTCCAGCAGCTGCTGGGGAAGCTGGCGCGTCCGTCGAAGTCGCGGCGCGGTCCGGGCCGCACGCGCGGCGTGCTGGGGTCGATCGACCGCCTGCTCCAGAGGGGCGTCTTCTCCGTGAAGGGCGAGGCGGAGGAGGTGCGCGAACTGCTCGCGCGCGCCCACGTGCAGACCGCGTTCGTGAAGACCGAGGGCGACGCGCTCTTCGAGGTGCTGCGCCGCCTCTTCGCGCCCGCGCCCGAGGCGCCGATCATCCGCATCCGCTGCGTGCCGGGCGCGGCGGTGGGGGCCGCCGCCACGCGCCAGTATTCGCTGCACGGGCTGTTCGCGGACTACACGCCCGCGCAGTGGAACGAGGCCGACCTCGCGGAGGTGGGGACCCGCTTCGAGGACGCGCTGGCGCGTCTGCAGGCCCTCCTTGTCGATCTCGGGGGCATCCTGCAAAGGGTGGACGCGGGAAGCGACGTCCACGTCTGCGGCGACCTCGTCGCGCAGGTGCAGGGCCTCGCGGCGACATTCACCGCGTTCATCCTGGAGAGCAGGTTCGTGCTGAAGGCGAGCGATCCGGAACGGGTCTACTGGGCGGAGCGGTGCGGGGGGACGGGCCGCCGGTTCCGCGCGCAGGACGAGGTGCGCCTCGTCGCGGCGCCGCTTTCCGTCGCGGCGGAGATGAAGCGCTACTTCTACGACGCGAAGGATTCGGTCATCCTCTGCTCCGCGACGCTGCGCGCGGGGGACCGCTTCGACTACATGGCGCGCAAGCTCGGGGTGGCGCTGCTGGAGCCCGCGCGCGTGAAGACGCTCGTCGCGGCCTCCCCGTTCGACTACTTTCGCCAGGCGCTCGCGCTCGCGCCGGACTTCCTGCCGGACCCGGCGGTGCAGCCGCGCGCCTACGCGGAGAAGCTGGCGGCGTTCCTGCGCGACCTGTTCGACGCCACGGCGGGAAGGGGGCTCGTCCTCTTCACGGCCTACGAGATGATGCGCGCCGTCGCCGAGGCGGCCCGTCCGCTGCTGGACGCCGCCGGCATCGACCTCCTCGTGCAGGGCGAGGGCGTGTCGCGCGAAGCGATGGTGTCGGCCCTCCGGCAACCCGCCCCGGCGCGCCCCGTCGTCCTCTTCGGCGCGCAGAGCTTCTGGGAAGGGGTGGACGTGCCGGGCGCGGCGCGCAGCTGCGTGGTGCTCGCGCGCCTGCCGTTCCCCCAGGCGGGCGAGCCGATCGTGGAGGCGCGGTGCGACCGCATCACGGAGGAGGGCGGAAAGCCGTTCCGCGACTACATGCTGCCGGAGGCGCAGCTGCGGTTCCGGCAGGGGTTCGGGCGGCTCGTGCGGACGAAGCGGGACCGTGGGGTCGTGGTCGTCTCCGACCCGCGCATCGTCTCGAAGAACTACGGCGCGCTTTTCCGCAAGTCGGTCCCCGCCTCCGTCCACACGGTCTCGTCCGAACCGGACCTCCTCGCCCGCGTCCGCGCTTTCCTCGCCCCCTAAAAAGTTTTTTCATTTTCAGGATTGCGCATTCCGTTCCCTTATGCTAGCATCTCCTTGTCAAGCGAGGAGGTGCATGCATGTCCGGGTTCAAACATCTTCTGCCGTCTTCCACGTTCCGGGTCGCCGTCTGCGTGTCGGTGGCCGTGGGTACAGCCCTGTCCGGCCTTGGGGACGGGGTTGTGGAATGCCTTGCGGGGCTTGCCCGCGTCCCCGCCGGCGTGGCCGTGACCAACCGCTTCGTCCCGTTCCGGCCCGACTTCGCGTCCGCCCTCGCCGTGCAGATGGACGGCGGGACCAACCGCCTCGATTCCGACGTGGTGGCGTGGCGCCCGGCCGGCGGGGAGCCCGTCGCGCTCTGGAAGCTCGAACTGCCGGGGCACGGCCTTGACGGGTGGCTGGTGGTCGGCGCGTCGCCGGACGACGCCGTGCCCGTCGAGGGCCGTCTCGCGCCCGGGGACGAGCTGGTCGTGGACCGAAGGCCTGGTTCAATCAGGACCGACCTTGTTCTGGGAGGGTTGCAGCCCGCATCGGCCGTTCCGTCGAACGGCTGGTTCCGTTCCGCCGCGTCCACGCCGCCCGTCTTCGCCGACCTGTCCTTCGACGTCGACGCGGAGAGGGTGTCGGCCGCCGTCTCGAACGGTACCGCCGGCGCGGTGGTCCTCTTCAGCCGGGACGGCGCCGTGGCGGCGGAGGGGTGGACGCTGGAGGCCGTTCTGCAGCCCGCCGACGGCACCGCCTCCTGGACGGGCCCCCTGCCGCCCGTGGGCGGTACGCGGTTCTACCTGGCAAAGGACGCCGCGGACGACACGGACGGCGACGGGATCCCCGATGTCTGGGAAGTCGCGCACGGACTGGATCCCCTTTCATCGGCGGACGCCTCCGCCGATCCCGACGGGGACGGGCTGGACAACCTGTTCGAGTACCGGCAGGGCCTCGACCCGCATGCATTCGACCTCGATCCCCGGCGGGCGCGCCCGGGGCTGGTCGCGCGCGGCTGGTTCTTCAGTTCCGGCATCTCGTCGTTCGCGTGCATGGACCCGGTGCCGCCACGCGACTGCTTCGTCTTCGACATGGACGTCGACTTTCCCGTCTCCCGTGAACCGTGGGCGGGGTTTGGTCCCCGCTACACGGACAACTTCGCGCTTTCGCTCGGGGGATGGCTGCGCATCGACGTGCCCGGCACGTACGTGTTCCACATGGCCTCGGACGACGGTTCCTACCTGGAGATCGACGGACGGCGGATCCTGGACGACAGCGGCGCGCATGTCTTCCGGTGGCGGTCGGCGACCGTCGAGCTGGCCGCCGGATGGCATCCCGTCGCGCTCGCCTACTTCGAGGGCTGGGCCGACGCCGGGTGGGTTCTCGAATGGACACCGCCGGACGGCGCGCGCGCCGTCGTGCCGCATGCGAACTTCGCCCACCTCGTCGAGGAGGAGGCGTTCCCGCCGAACGTGGTCTGGACGGGGCCCACGGCGACCTACGCCCCCGGCAACATCGTGCCGCTGGAGGTCGAGGCCTGGGATTTCGGTTCGGGCGTCGTGCGGGTCGATTTCCTGGAGGGCGGCACGAACCTCATCGCGAGCAGCACGAACGCGCCCCACACGGTCCTGTGGCCGTCGGTTCCGGCGGGGCCCCGGCAGGTGGTCGCCGTGGCCCGCAACGCCGCCGGGCTGACGTCCGCCGCCACGGGCTGCGTGTCCGTCGTTTCCATGCCGGAGGAGGGCTACGCCTACGGGCTGGACGCCTTCTACTACCGCCCGGCCGAACCGCCCGTGCGGATTCCCGAAATGCCGCCTGCCTCGGCCCTGGTGGCGTGCGTCGAGAACGACGTGTCGCGTCCCATCGGGCTGAGGGGGCTGACGCAGTGGCCGGCGGACGCCGTGTACAACTACGCCTCCGCCTACGAGGGCTGGCTGCTCGTCCGCGAGCCCGGCGAATACGAGTTCTCCCTGGGTTCGGACGACGGTTCCCGCCTGATCCTCGACGGCGAGACGGTGATCGACGCACCCACGGGGCAGATCCTCACGGCGCGCAACGCCCTCTGCGCGCTCGGCGCCGGGTTCCATCGCGTGCGCGTGGAGTATTTCCAGAAATGGGGGGTGGCGGAACTCTGGCTGAAATGGCGGAAGCCGGGCGACTGGTCGTTCTCGCCCGTGCCGCCGACGCGCTTCTTCCGGACGCTCGGCCCTTCGGCGACGGCCGACACGGACGGCGACGGCATGACGGACTGGTGGGAGCGCAACTTCGGGCTCAACCCGTTCGACCCGTCGGACGCCTCCCTTGATCCCGACGGCGACGGCCTGACGAACCGTGAGGAGTTCTCGCATGGCACCCACCCCCACCGTGCCGACACGGACGGCGACGGGATTCCCGACGACTGGGAGGTCGCGCACGGGCTGAATCCGCTGCTCAGGGTGGACGGCGGCCATGACCTTGACGGCGACGGCGCGACGAACCGGCAGGAGTACGAGGCGGGGACGGACATCCGCGTCGCCGACACGGACGGCGACGGCGTGCCGGACGGCGAGGAGATCAACGCGCGCTTCAGCGACCCGCTCGCCGCCGACTTCGATGGCACCGTGCGCTCCGTCGGGCGGCTCGCGCCGAAGGACGCGACGGGCGGGGCGGGCGACTGGGTGCGGCGCGCGGACGAACTCCAGCTCGTCGGGCGGGCCGGCCGCGGCGATTTCCCGAACGGTTTGGCGCGTGTCCGGGGCGGGGTCTACCGGGTCCGGATGAGGGGCGTCGGCGAGATGTCCGGCGATGCCGTCGTGCGCTGTCTCGTGGACGGCGTTGAGATCGGCACGGCCAACCTGGCCGCCTTTTCGGAGACGCCGTCGTCCGCATGCTTCTACACGCCCTGGCTGGAGGCCGGACGGCATGCCGTGTCGCTTGACTTCCGCAACGTGGTGAACGGCTTCTCCTTCCGCGTCTTCGAGGTGGAGGTGGATCTTCCCCTGGGGCCGGATTCCGACGGCGACGGCGTGCCCGACTGGGTTGCCACGCACCTGGCGTGGTCGCGGCCCGACCGCCGGGGTCCCGTCTCCTCGAAGGTGTCGCCGTTCTGCCTGACCGGCCGGGCCGTCTTCCCGGGACTCGTCCGGGTTACGGGCGGCACCGTCCGGCCGCTTCCCGACCGTGGCTGGTGGACGAACGTCGCCCTCTCGGACGAGGGGCCCGTCTCGGTTCCGTGCTCGTTCGAGAACGGCGGACGGACGGAGGAGGTCCAGATTGAATGGACGGCGGTAGACCTGGCAACTGAGCCGGACATGACGCTCCGCGTCGGCGATGCGCTGCTGCTCGCAGGGGCCGCCGCCGTCCAGGCCATGGGCGCGACGAACGGTCTTTTCACGGTCGAGGACCGGCTTGTGTTCCATTTTCCGCATGCGGGCGTCTACCGCCTCATGCCGTGCGACGCCGCCGGTGCGCCCCTGCGGAACGCGCCGATGGCCGTCACCGCGATCGCTGGGACGATGCCGGACCATCTGCCCGCCTGGAAGGGCAAGATCAGTTCGCTCGTCCTGCCGGAACTTCCCCGTGACGGGGTTTCCTTCCAAGTGGACGACGATCTTGGCTTCGACGTCTCCGATGACGCCGGGGGCGGTGTGCGCCTCGCGCTGGACTGCCCCGTCTACCAGGGCGCGCGGACCGTGGCGGTCCGCATCGACAACCCCGATGCGTCCGTCCTGTGCAGCAGCCCCGTCGCCGGCTTCACGGCCTACTACACGCTCGACGGCGTCTACCACGCCAGCCGCCGCCAGGCGGACGGGACGCTGGTCGTGCTGAACCGGGTTTCCGGGTTCGACATCCCCTCCGACGTTGTCCTGAAGATGCGGACCCAGTCGGGGGTCTGCTTCGCGGACGGTTCCGGCGAACTCGTCATCTCGGCTTCCAGCTTCAATGAGATCGGTGACTGCTACTATCGCTTCTTCGTGCCGCCGGAGGTGACGAATCCCTGTCAGTTCCTCCAGGCCGTCTGGAATGGAAGGGGGATTGCGCAATGAAGAGAAGCCTGTGCGTCTTGTCCGTGGCCCTGCTGGCCCTGTTCGGAGGGCAGCTGGCCGTCCTTGCGGCCTCCTCCCGTT
>CAKULR010000079.1 GCA_934667295.1 uncultured Kiritimatiellota bacterium | reverse complement strand
GGAGCCGCAGCAGGTCTACATCGAGGCCCGCTTCGTGGAGCTCTCCAACAACGCCTCCCACAAGCTCGGCATCGACTGGCGCATGCTCGACGGCATGAGCGGCGTCCTCAGCATGAACTCCACCTTCGACCAGCGGCGCATGGAGGGCGTGCAGAGCGTGGTGGAGGACGGCAGCACCACCAAGACGACCTACGGCGACGGCGGCATCAGCCGCGCGAACCTCTCGCGCGTGCAGGGCACGGTCGGCATGAGCGACCTCTACGTGATCCTGCGCGCGCTCGAATCGAGCGAGGACGCGCGCACGTTCTCGAACCCGAAGATCATCGTCGCCTCCGGGCGCAAGGCGACGGTGGACATGACGACGAAGTACCCGAACGTCACCATCGCCGTCAAGAAGACGAGCAGCGACAACGCGACCTCGGTGGACCTCGACATGAAGATGTCCGCCATCCCCGGCGAGGACAAGATGATGTTCGCCAAGGAGGCGTTCTTCTCGTGGGGCATCTCGCTCGACGTGACGCCGCGCGTCGGCGCGGACGGCCTCATCCACGTGGAGATCGTCCCCACGGTGAGCGCGAAGACGGGCGAGGTGACGGCCGGCGGCGGAAGCGACGACGATTCCGACGCCTACGCCGCCAAGTACCCGATCATCGAGATGCAGCGCCTCGTCACCGAGTTCAACATGGCGAGCGGCACGACGGCGGTGATCGGCGGCCTCTCCCGCACCGTGGAGACGCAGGTGGACAACGGCATTCCGTGGCTGCGCGACTGGTGGTGGATCGGCCCGCGCCTCTTCGGCTCGAAGGTGCGCGTGAAGGAGCAGAAGGAGATCCTGGTGTTCGTGACGGTGGGCCTCGTGGACGCGCGCACGATCAAGAAGGACGTGGGTCTCCCGAAGAACGCGGTGCTCGGCCGCCAGTACACCGACGGCATCCTGCACGAGCCGGGCGACCGGATCCGCCAGGGCATCCGGGGCATGGACTCGCTCGACCTGCGCTCGCTGGAGGAGCAGGCCCACGACCCGCGCCGCACGACCCGCCACGTCCCGGTGCGGGGCGCGATCGAGCGGCTGCGGCACCGCCTCGACGAGCGGCTGCGCCAGCTCAACGAGACGGGAACGACGAACCTCTGGGACGCGATCAATGCGCTCTCCCCACGCGAAGGAAAGTGAAGAAGATGGAATTCGAGAACACGATCGGACTTGAAACGCACGTCCAGCTCAAGACGCACACGAAGATGTTCTGCGGCTGCCTCCTGAAGACCGGCTGCGAGCCGAACACGAACGTCTGCCCCGTCTGCCTGGGCTACCCCGGCGCGCTGCCCGTCATGAACAGGGAGGCCGTGAAGCTCACCGTGATGAGCGGCCTCATGCTCGGCTCGACGATCAACAAGCACGCGACCTTCGACCGGAAGAACTACTTCTACCCCGACATGGCGAAGGACTACCAGATCTCCGAGAACGGGAACCCCCTCTGCATCGGCGGCGGCGTGGAGATCACGAAGGCGGACGGCACGAGGAAGTTCATCCGCATCAACCACATCCACCTGGAGGAGGACGCCGCGAAGATCAACCACTACGCCACGACCTCCGGCGTCGACTTCAACCGGGGCGGCACGCCGCTCATGGAGATCGTCGGCGAACCCGACCTCGCGGACGCCGACGAGGCGATCGCCTACCTGACGGCCCTCAGGGAGATCCTCGTCTACGCGGGCGTCTCCGACTGCAACCTCGAAGAGGGCAACATGCGCTCCGACGTCAACATCTCGATCCGCCCCGTCGGCTCCCCGACGCTCGGCACCAAGGTCGAGATCAAGAACATGAACTCCTTCAGCGGCATCCACGCCGCGCTCGAATACGAGGCGCGCCGCCAGCGCGCGTGCGTCGCGCAGGGCGTCCCCATCGTGCAGGAGACGCGCCGCTGGGATCCCGAGGCGCTGGAGACGGCCTCCATGCGCTCGAAGGAGAACGCGCACGACTACCGCTACTTCCCCGAACCCGACCTCGTGCCCGTCGCGCTCTCGGACGAGCAGATCGACGCCTGGCGGAAGCTTCTCCCCGAGAAGCCCGAGGCGCGCCGCGCGCGGATGATCGCCGACTACGGCATCGCCGAGTACGACGCCGGCGTCCTCTCGCAGCACAAGGCGAACGCCGACTTCTTCGAGGCCGCCGCGCAGGGTCTCGACAAGAAGACGGCGAAGCTCCTCTGCAACCTCTACATGGGCGACGTGATGGCGCTCCTCAACGCGAGCGGGAAGGAGATCGGCGCGTGTGCGCTCACGCCGGACGCGCTGCGCGCGCTCGTCGTCCTCTCCGCGAAGGGCACGATCAACGGCCCCACCGTGTAGGAGCTGCTGCCCGAGCTCTTCGAGAAGGGCGGCGCCCCCGAGGCGATCGTGAAGGAACGCGGCCTCGGCGCCGTCTCCGACACGGCCGCCCTGGAGGCGTTCGTCGACCAGGCCATCGCCGCGAATCCGGGGCCCGTCGCGGACTTCAAGGCGGGCAAGAAGGCCGCCGCCGGCTTCTTCGTCGGCCAGGTGATGAAGCTCTCGAAGGGCAAGGCCGACCCCAAGCTCGTCGGTCCGCTCGTCGCGAGGAAGCTGAAGGAAGCGTAATGAGAAGACGGGTTCTGAGAGGAAAGGCGTGACGGTGAACGGAGATACGGGCGGTTGGTCGCGGACGGTGCTATGGGTGGGAACCTATCTCGCGTCGTCCATTGGGCGGAAACAGGTTCTCGGCGTGGCGGGGGCGCTGCTCACGGCGTTCCTCGCGGGGCACATGGTCGGCAACCTCTCGCTTCTGAACCCCGACCCGGCGGCGGCGCAGGCCGCCTACAACGCCTACTGCCAGTTCCTCACCGGCCTCAAGCCGCTCATCTGGTTCGTCGAGGCGGGGCTCGCCGCGATCCTGTTCGTCCACGTGGCGCTTGCACTCGCCCTGAAGCTCGGCAACCGGCGGGCGCGGGGGGCGGGGCGCTACGCGGTCGTCTCCCATGCGGGGAAGGCGACGGGGGCGGCGTACACGATGTTCGCCTCGGGCGCGGTCATCCTCGTCTTCCTCGTGCAGCATCTGGTCCTCTTCAAGTTCGGGCGCTGGTACCTCTACCAGAACGCGGCGGGCGAGATCGTGCGCGACATGTGGCTCACGACGGTCGAGACGTTCGCGAACCCGGTGTGGACGGCCCTCTACGTGGCGGCGCTCCTCGTGGCGGGGGCGCATCTCGTCCACGCGCTGCCGTCCCTCTTCCGCACGTTCGGGCTCGTCCACCCGCGCTGGACGCCGCTCTTCAACGCGGCGGGCGTCTGCGCGGCGGGGGCGATCCTCGGCGGGTTCATCGTGACGGCGGCGGGGACGTGTGCGCTCGCGCACCGTCCTGCGGCCAGGGTGCAGATCGAAAAGGCGCGCGCGGCGCAGCCCGCGCTTGAGGCCCAGGTGGCGGCGCAGACGGAAGGAGGGCGGAAATGACGCTGGATGCGAAGATCCCGGGCGGGCCCATCGAGGAGAAGTGGACGCGCTACCGGCGCGACGTGGGGCTCGTCAATCCGGCGAACCGCCGGAAGTTCACCGTCCTCGTGGTCGGTACGGGCCTCGCGGGGGCCTCGGCGGCGGCGTCGCTCGCCGAGCTGGGCTACAACGTGAAGGTGTTCTGCATCCAGGACAGTCCGCGCCGCGCGCACTCCATCGCCGCGCAGGGCGGCATCAATGCGGCGAAGAACTACCAGAACGACGGCGATTCGGTGTGGCGGCTCTTCAAGGACACGGTGAAGGGCGGCGACTTCCGCGCGCGCGAGGCGAACGTCTACCGCCTTGCGGAGGTGTCGAACGCGATCATCGACCACTGCGTGGCGCAGGGGGTGCCGTTCGGGCGCGAGTACGGCGGCCAGCTGGACAACCGGTCCTTCGGCGGCGCGCAGGTGTCGCGCACGTTCTACGCGCGCGGCCAGACGGGGCAGCAGCTCCTCCTCGGGGCGTACCAGGCGATGTCCCGCCAGGTGGCCGCCGGGCGCGTGACGGTGTTCGCGCGCCGCGAGATGATGGACCTCGTGCTCGTGGAGGGCCGCGCGCGCGGCATCGTGGTGCGCAACCTCGTGACGGGGGCGCTGGAGCGCCACGCGGGCGATGCGGTCTGCCTCGCGACGGGCGGCTACGGCAACGTCTACTACCTTTCCACGAACGCGCGCGGGTCGAACGTCTCGGCCGCCTTCCGCGCCTACAAGCGCGGGGCGCTCTTCGCGAACCCCTGCTTCACGCAGATCCACCCCACGTGCATCCCGCGCCACGGGGACCTGCAGTCGAAGCTCACGCTCATGAGCGAGTCGCTGCGGAACGACGGGCGCATCTGGGTGCCCCGGAAGAAGGGCGACCGGCGCGCGCCGGCCGAGATCCCCGCCGCCGAGCGCTACTACTACCTGGAGGAGCGCTACCCGAGCTTCGGCAACCTCGTGCCGCGCGACGTGGCGAGCCGCAACGCGAAGCAGGTCTGCGACCAGGGGCTCGGCGTGGGCGACACGGGCCTTGCGGTGTACCTCGACTTCGAGGACGCCGTGCGCCGCCTCGGCGTGGCGGGCGTGAGCGCGAAGTACGGCAACCTCTTCCAGATGTACGAGAAGATCACGGGCGAGGACCCCTACCGGACGCCCATGCGCATCTTCCCCGCGATCCACTACACGATGGGCGGGCTCTGGGTGGACTACGAGCTCATGTCGACGATTCCCGGCTGCTTCGTCCTCGGCGAGGCGAACTTCTCCGACCACGGCGCGAACCGCCTCGGCGCCTCCGCGCTCATGCAGGGGCTTTCGGACGGCTATTTCGTGATCCCCTACACGCTCGGCGGCTACTTCGCCTCGACGCCGCTCGGGAAGGTGACGGGCGGGGAGGCGGCCTTCGCCGAGAGCGAACGGCTCTGCGCGGAGAAGATCCGCCGCCTCATGTCCGTGAAGGGCCACCGCACGGCGGGCGACTTCCACCGCGAGCTCGGCAACCTCCTCTGGGAGAACGTCGGCATGGCCCGCAACAGGGCCGGCCTCGAAAGGGCGCTCGCGAAGATCCCCGAGATCCGCGAGGCGTTCTGGCACGACGTGACCGTGGCGGGCGCGGCGGGCGACTTCAACCAGTGCCTCGAACAGGCGGGGCGCGTGGCGGACTTCCTGGAGTTCGCGGAGCTGCTGACGCGCGACGCGCTCCACCGTGCGGAGTCCTGCGGTGGGCACTTCCGCGAGGAGAGCCAGACGGCCGAGGGGGAGGCGCAGCGCGACGACGCGCATTTCTGCTACGTCGGCGCGTGGGAATACCGGGGCGACGACGCCCCGCCGGAACTCTCGAAGGAACCGCTCGCGTTCGAGAACATCGCGCTCGCAACGCGCAGCTACAAGTGAGGAACGCCATGAAGTTCACCGTGAAGATGTGGCGTCAGAAGGACGCGCGGTCCCAGGGACATTTCGAGAGCGTGGAGGTGGAGGGCATTTCGCCCGACATGTCCTTCCTCGACCTGCTCGACGTCGTCAACGAGCGGCGCGTCCTGCGGGGCGAGGAGCCGTTCGCGTTCGACAACGACTGCCGCGAGGGCATCTGCGGCACCTGCTCGCTCGTCGTGAACGGGCAGCCCCACGGCGCCGACTACGGCTGCACGACCTGCCAGCTGCACATGCGGATGTTCACCGACGGCGAGACGATCACCGTGGAGCCGTTCCGCTCGGCGGCGTTCCCGATCGTGAAGGACTGCGTGATCGACCGCTCCGCGTTCGACCGCATCATCCAGGCCGGCGGCTCCGTGAGCGTCAACACGGGCTCCGCGCCCGAGGCGGCGTCCGTGCCCGTCGCGAAGGAGGATGCGGACCGCGCGTTCGCGGCGGCCGCGTGCATCGGCTGCGGCGCGTGCGTGGCGGCGTGCCCGAACGCCTCGGCGATGCTCTTCACCTCCGCGAAGATCGCGCACCTCGGCTCCCTCCCGCAGGGAAAGGTGGAGGCGTCCCGCCGTGTCCGCGCGCTCGTGGCGCAGATGGACAAGGAGGGCTTCGGCGCCTGCACGAACGTCGGCGAATGTGCCGCCGTGTGCCCCAAGAACGTCGGCCTTGACAACATCGCGCGCATGAACCGCGCCTACCTCAAGGCGACCATCCTTGCCGAAACCACCTAAAGCTAAAACCTGAAATCTAGAACCTAACACCTAAAACTTCTCCGTCATGGAAATCTCCCAGTTCTGTGAATTCTTCATGCTCTTCGCGTTCGGCTTCTCGTGGCCGTTCGCGATTGCGCGCACCTACAAGTCCGGCCACAGCGGGAAGGGCGTGGCGGGCAAGAGCCCGATGTTCATGTCCATCGTCCTCCTCGGCTACGTGGGGGGCATCCTCGCGCGCCTCCTCGACGCAAACGACGGCAACGACTGGCTCTGCTTCGTCTACCTGATCGACATGGCGCTCGTCTCGACCGACCTTGCGCTCTACCTCCACTATGCGGCGAAGGGACGCCGCGAGGCGACGGGGACGAAGTGAGGATCCTCTTCGTCTGCCACGGGAACATCTGCCGGAGTCCGATGGCGGAGTTCGTGATGAAGGACCTCCTCCGCCGGGCGGGGCTTGAGGGGGTGGAGGTGGCGTCCGCCGCGCTGCATACGGACGAGATCGGCCGCGACGTCCAGTCCGGGACGCGCCGCGTGCTCTCGCGCCACGGCGTGCCGTTCACGCGGCGGCGGGCCTGGCTGCTGACGGCGGAGGCGGCCCACGCCTACGACCTGCTGGTCGGCATGGACGCGGCGAACCTCGCCGACCTGCGCCGCGTCATCCGCCCCGAGGACCGCGCCCGCATCCACAAGCTGCTGGAGTTCGCGGGTTCGCCGCGCGACATCGCGGATCCGTGGTACACGGGCGACTTCGACGCGACGTACGACGACGTGTGGGCCGGCTGCACGGCGCTGGTGGAATCCCTGCGGGACGTTCGCCTGCCGTCGGTGCGGGGCGTGCTGCCGCATCCCGAACGGGATTGTGCGCGTTTCCGATGCGGAGATCGCGCGGATCGCCGCGTTTCTGCGTCTGGACGAGGCGGCGTTCATCGCGCGCGAGTGCGAGGTGGCGCCCGACCGGCGCGGACTCGTCCTGCGCAGCCGTCCCGACGGCGCGTGCGTGTGGCTGACGGACGACAACCGCTGCCGTCTCCACGCGGTCAAGCCCGACAAGTGCCGCACGTTCCCCCACGCCTGGACGAACCCCGACTCGTACGCGGTCTGTCCCGAACTCGGCGCCTCCCTGCAACAGGAGCAGGAGGCGCGGACATGACGGTCAAGGACATTCCGGCGGTTGACCGCCTCCTGAAGCGGGAGTTCCAGGCCCACCATTCGCCCATCATCGAACTTGTCGAGGCGCAGACGCACGACCCGTTTTGCGTCCTCGTGGGGACGATCCTCTCGGCGCGCACGAAGGACCAGTGTACGGCGGGGGCCGTGCGGCGGCTCTTCGCGGCGGGCGCGGGGCCCGTGTTCACCCCGGCGGACCTCGACCGCCTCACCCAGGCGGAGATCGAGAAGCTCATCTTCCCCGTCGGCTTCTTCCGCGACAAGGCCCGCCACCTCAAGGCGCTTCCGGGGGTGCTGCGGGAGAAGTTCGGCGGCGTGCTGCCGCAGACGTTCGAGGAGCTGTGAGAGCTGCCGGGCGTGGGGCGCAAGACCGCGAACCTCACGGTGGCGGTGGGCTTCGACCTGCCCGCGATCTGCGTCG
>CAKULR010000078.1 GCA_934667295.1 uncultured Kiritimatiellota bacterium | reverse complement strand
CCCCGAACGCGACGGCCCGGCGAGCGAAGTACCCGCGCCGCCCTCGGCGCGTGGCGCGGTGGGGCGGCTCTCCACACGGGAGGGTCGCAACTTGTTGCGACCGTTCCACGAACACACGAACGCACAAACACGCATGGAGGTGCGGACGCAACAAGTTGCGTCCCTCCCGTTCTGACGTCCCGCGCCGAGGGCGGCGCGGGTCCTTCGCGCGCTGGGTCGCTGGGAGGACTGATAATCGCTACTTGAATAGCGATACGGGGAAATGCTATACTACAGGCAAACCATGCAGGAGAAGGTTTCCGTTTGTGGCCAGATCCTGCACCATTTGTGGCCAAATCGTGCAGGAGAAGGTTGTTTTTTGGAAGGGACATCATTTTTGGAAGGGACATCGTATGGACAAGATTCGCGTTGAAATCTGCTGCGGCACCGCGTGCTACATCCTGGGGGCCTCGCGGCTCGTGGACCTCGAAGGGGCACTGCCCCCCGAGATCCGGGAGCGGGTCGAGGTCGAGGCGCGCCCGTGCCTCGATTTCTGCGACGACGAACAGCTCGGCGGCGCGCCCTACGTGCGCATCAACGGCACGGAGGTGCTGTCGCAGGCGACGCCCGAATCCGTTCTCCTGCGCCTGAGGGAGCTTTGCGGTGAGGAGGTCGCCTAAATGCTGAACGGCGCCATCTACATCCGCCGCGAACTGCTGATCCGGCTCGTGCGCGCCTTCGACGACGGGACACTGCGCGAGGAGCTGGACCACATCCCCGTGAAGCTGCGTCCGAAGGACCTGCCGTCCTCGCGGTGCTGCGTCTACCACGACCGTGCGGTGCTGAAGTACCGTCTCATGGCGCTCCTCGGCGTCGCGCCCGAGGAGGAGACCGACGAGACGAAGCCGCTTGCCGCCTATTTCGACGACATGGTGGCGCGCATCGGGGCGACGCTGGATGTGGCTGCGGCCCCGGCGGAGGGGACGCCCGTCGCGAAGCCGCCGCTCTCCGTCTGCGGCTGCGCCTGTTCGGCGTGCCCGGACGCGAAGATCGTCTCGACGCCGAACTGCCGGGGCTGCTTCTCGCGCCCCTGCACCTTCACCTGTCCGAAGAAGGCGATCACGGTCGTCAACGGGCAGAGCGTCATCGACGCGGCGAAGTGCATCAAGTGCGGCAAGTGCATCACGGCCTGTCCCTACCACGCGATCGTGCGCACGACGGTGCCCTGCGAGGAGGCGTGCCCCGTCAACGCGATCCGCAAGAACGAGCAGGGCGTGGCGGAGATCGACTTCGTGAAGTGCATCTACTGCGGCAAGTGCTTCAACGCCTGTCCGTTCAGCGCGGTGATGGAGCGCTCGCAGCTCCTGGAGGTGCTGATGGCGATGCGGCACGGCGTGAAGCTCGTCGCGATGGTGGCGCCGGCGGCCGACCGCCAGTTCCCCGGCAAGATCGAGCAGCTGCTCGCGGCGTGCGCCCAGGCGGGCTTCTCGGACGTGCTGGAGGTGGCGCTGGGGGCGGAGCTGACGACCGAGCACGAGACGAAGGAGTTCATCGAGCGGATGGCGGCGGACCCCAAGGCGCTCATGACGACGTCGTGCTGCCCGGCCTACGTGAACTTCGTGAAGAAGCACCTGCCGTCCTTCCTGCCGCACGTCTCCACGACGCCGAGCCCGATGGTCTACGCGAACGGCCTCGCGCGGGAGAAGCATCCCGACGCGAAGACGGTCTTCATCGGCCCCTGCGTCGCGAAGCGCGGCGAGGCGGTGGAGAAGGGCGTGGACTACGTGCTCTCGTTCGAGGAGCTGGGGGCGATCTTCGCGGGCCGCAAGATCGACGTGATGGCGTGCGAGCCCTGGCCGACGCCGCGTCCGGCGGCCGTCACGGCGCGCAACTTCGCGCGCAGCTGCGGCGTCACGGAGGCGGTCCTCGACGAGGCGACGAAGAAGATCCCCGGCTTCAAGCTCTGCTCGAAGCAGATCAGCGGCATCGACAAGAAGACGCTCGCCCTCCTGAAGGTGTACGGCATGGGGAAACTGCCGGAGAACTTCATCGAGGTGATGGCCTGCCCGGGCGGCTGCGTGAACGGTCCCTGCTCGCTGCGGTAGCGTCGCGCCGGCGCAGAATGAAAAAGCGTTCCGGCCGAGGAGGTCGACCGGAACGCAGGGTGGAGAACAGGGAAGGTCAGAAGCTGAACGTGGCGTTGACGCCGCCCCAGAGCAGCTGGCTCTTGCCGCAGCCCATGTAGTCGAGGTGCCGCAGGGTGTGGGAGGGGATCCAGGTGTAGTTGATCTGGGCACCGACGGAGAAGTTCTCCGTGATCGCGTAGCTCGCGGCAAGCCCGACCGTCTGGTCGGTCAGCTCCGTCCCGGCGGACGCGTCCGTGACGTACTTGCTCCAGGCGTTGTCGCCGAATCCGAGCGAGGCGGAGGGGGTGAGCGTCAGCCCTTCGACCGGCTCGAAGTCGTGCGCGAGGCCGAAGGAGAAGTAGACGACCGACGGGTCGGCGTCGTGCGCGGAGTTGTAGTTCCAGTAGACGGAGGCGCTCGGCGTGACGATCGGGTTGTTGTAGGCGACCGTCGCGTAGAGGTCCTGGTCGGACGCGCCGTTGTTGTTCGGGAAGGTGTAGAAGATGTGCCCGACCTCGAAGTCGAAGTCCGCCAGGCTGACCGCATACGAGAGCGTGTAGTCGATCTCCTGCAGGCCGCACGCCCGGCGGCTGTTCGTCGCCGTGCCGCGCTTGTGCGTGAGATCGTAGGACTGCCAGACGTTCGCCGAGAGGGCGCCCCAGTCGCCCAGGTCGTAGCCGAGCGTCACGGACGGCTGCCAGACGGGGTTCCCGTTGCAGATCGTGCCGCGCCACACGTAGTCGCTCAGGACGTCCAGCGACACCTCGACGGAGAGGGGGAAGTCGTCCTTCTCCTCCAGGCTCGTCAATTCCTCCTTCGGCTGGGCTTCGGCATCGGCGGCGTAGACCGGCAATGCCGTTCCGACAAGGGAGAGGGCCACGAGGCCTCCTGCTGCTTTCATCATGTTCATGGTCGTGTTCCTTTGGTTGGGTTGAAGCCGCTTTTCGCGGACACCGATAGTTTAGCAGAAGGCGTGCCAAAACGGGGAGGCGAATCTGCGGAGGGGGAAATGAAGAGACGTAAAGTATGCCGTTCGACGATTCCTGTAATTGCGTGGGAACCTTCTTTCATGCACTGTCGCGCACAGGGGCAACCGTTCAGCGCCACGCGCCGAGGGCGGCGCGGGTACATTGCGCGCCGGGCCGTCCGTGGGTGGAGCGGTCCCCCACAACTTAAAGCCGCGTAGCGGCGACTTAACCATTTAAAGGCCGAAGGCCGACTTAATCGCCCTTGACGGTCGGGGGACGATATGGTACACTACTGCCCGTTTTTCCGTCTGGATCGGGCTCACAACCGACTGCCCGACCGGTTAGGAAGACAGCAAAGGACAACAAAAATGCCTAAGATGAAAACGAAGAAGTGCGCGACCAAGCGCATGAAAATGTCGGCTACGGGCAAGGTTATGCGTTCGCAGGGCGGCAAGGCCCACCTGAACGGCTACAAGAGCCGTGGGCGCAAGCGCAATCTCCGTGGCATCACCGTCACCGATGCGTCCGTCGAGAAGACGATGCACCGCATGCAGCCGTACGCCTAAGGAGGAAATAGAAAATGCGAGCCACGAATGCACCTGCTTCCCGCGAACGCCGCCGCCGCCGCCTGGCCCTTGCCAAGGGTTTCCGGGGCGCCCGTTCCAAACTCTTCCGCACCGCGACGGAGGCCGTCGACCGCGCCCAGCGGCTGGCGACCATCCACCGCAAGCTGAAGAAGCGCGACTTCCGCCACCTCTGGATCGCCCGCATCAACGCGGCGACCCGCGCCGAGGGCCTGAGCTACAGCAAGTTCATCGCCGGCCTCATCAAGGCGGGCGTGACGCTGAACCGCAAGATGCTCAGCGAGATCGCGATCCAGGATCCCGCGGGCTTCAAGCAGATCGTCGAGATCGCGAAGAAGGCCTAACGGCCTCCGACGCATTTCGGATGAAGGAAAAGGCACGGCTTGGGCCGTGCCTTTTTTTTGGTATACTCTCCGCATCACACCATTCGAACGAAGGAGACGACCATGGCTTTCATCAACGACGATTTCCTGCTCACGACCGACACGGCGCGGGAACTGTACCACGGCTATGCGGAGAAGATGCCCATCATCGACTACCACTGCCACCTGCCGCCGGCGGAGATCGCCGAGGACAGGACGTGGGAGAACATCGCGCAGGTCTGGCTGGGCGGCGACCACTACAAGTGGCGCCAGATGCGCTCGAACGGCGTCGACGAGCGCTTTGTCACGGGCGATGCCAGCTGGCACGACAAGTTCGTGAAGTTCGCCGAGACGATGGAGGTGCTGCTGAAGAACCCGCTCTTCGACTGGAGCCACCTGGAGCTCGCGCGCTACTTCGGCGTGGAGGAGCGCCTGTCGCGGGCGACGGCGGAGTCCATCTGGGAACGCTGCAACGCGCGGCTGCGCGAACCGGGCTTCTCGGCGCGCGGCTTCATGGTGCGCTCGAACGTCAAGGCGGTCTGCACGACGGACGATCCCGTGGACACGCTTGAGCACCACAAGGCCGTGGCCGATTCCGGCTTCGCGGTGCGCGTGCTCCCGACCTGGCGCAGCGACAAGGCCGGCAAGATCGACGAGCCCGCCGCCTGGAATGCGTGGATGGACCGGCTTGCGGCGGCGGTGGGCGCGCCCGTGCGGACGTGGGACGACTTCCTCGACGCGATGGACAAGCGCCACGCCTTCTTCGAGAGCCGTGGCTGCGTCGTCTCCGACTACGGCATCACGGAGATCTTCGCCGCCCCCTACACGACGGGCGAGATCAAGGCCATCTTCAGGAAGGTGCGCGAGGGCGGCGTGGCGACGCCCGCCGAGGCGTACAAGTTCAAGAGTGCGTGGCTCTACGAGGGCCTGTGCGCCGACGCGCGCGCCAACTGGTCCACGCAGCTGCACTACAGCTGCCTGCGCAACGCCAACTCGCGCATGATGCAGAAGCTCGGGCCCGACACGGGCTTCGACTGCATCGGCGAGTGGAACGTGGCCGAGTCGCTGGCGCGCCTCTTCGACCGTCTGGAGAGCGAGGACGCCCTGCCGCGCACGATCCTCTACTCCCTCAACCCGAAGGACAACGAGATGCTCGCCACCCTCATGGGCAGCTTCCAGAAGGGGCCCGACCGCGGCAAGCTACAGCTCGGCGCCGCCTGGTGGTTCCTCGACCAGAAGGACGGCATGAAGAAGCAGATCGAGGCGCTGTCCGCGCTCGGCTGCCTCGGCAACTTCGTCGGCATGCTCACGGACAGCCGCAGCTTCCTCAGCTACACGCGCCACGAATACTTCCGCCGCATCCTCTGCGGCAAGCTCGGCGAGGAGATGGAGCGCGGCGAGATCCCGAACGACGTCGCCTGGGTCGGCGGCCTCGTCGCGGACATCTCCTACAACAACGCGAACCGCTACTTCTTCGGCGCCCGCTGAGCCTGAAGCGCCTCAACTGAGGGGCCCACCTGACGACGGCGGAAAGACTGGTCAGGGCCCTGAAGGAGAGGCAGATGACGTGCGCGACGGCGGAGTCGTGTACGGGCGGCGGCGTGGGGTATGCGATCACGGCCGTGCCCGGGGCGAGCGCCGTGTTCAAGGGGGGCGTCATCTGCTATGACAACGCGGTGAAGCGCGAGGGGCTGGGCGTGCCGGAAGACGTCCTGGAGACGCAGGGCGCGGTTTCGTCCGCATGTGCGGCGGCGCTGGCGGAAGGCGCGCGGAGCCGGCTGCGGGTTGACCTTGCGGTGTCGATCACGGGCATCGCGGGTCCGGACGGCGGAAGCGCCGAAAAGCCGGTGGGGCTCGTCTGGTTCGGGCTCGCGTCGCGGTCGGGCGTCGCCACGGGACGTCGGGTGTTCCCCGGCGACCGCGCGGCGGTCCGCGCGGCGGCCATCGAACACGCCCGGGGGCTGCTGCTCGCGGCCGCCGGGTGCGGCCGCGCCGATGTTCCATGACCGTCCGGGTTGTGGTATACTTGGAACATTCATTTTCAAAAGGCGAACCATCAACGACGAGGAGAGGTGTGATGACGAGAGTACTTGTGTCCGCGTGCGCGGTGCTGGGGACGGGGGCCGTCTTGGCGGCGTCGGGTCCGCTGGACGGCATCGGGAACGTGACCCTGAAGGGGCGGATCGGCGACCAGCTCGACCGCATGATCGAGCGGCACGTCGTCGGGACGGACATCGACTACATCACGGCGCCGTTCCTGGAGAAGACCGAGCGGCACGGCTGGTGGCAGACGGAGTTCTGGGGCAAGTACATGCACGCCGCCGTGCCGTACCAGAAGTACACCGGCTCGGCGAAGCTCAGGGCGTCCATCGACCGGGGCGTGGCGCGCATCCTCGCCTCGCAGGAGCCGAACGGCTACATCGGCAACTACCCGGACGAGCTGCGGTGCGGCGAGGGGTGGGACGTGTGGGGCATGAAGTACACGATGATGGGGCTTCTGCACTACTACGACGCGACCAGGGACGCGAAGACGCTCGCCGCGTGCCGCCGCGTGTGCGACTACGTGATCGGCGAGATCGGCCCGGGCGGGCGGCGCGGCCGCGAGCTGTGGCAGACCGGCAACTGGAGCGGCTACGCAAGCTCGTCCATCCTCGAACCCGTGATGTGGCTCTACAACCGCACGCAGGACAAGAAATACCTCGACTTCGCGACCTACCTCGTGAAGGGCATGACCGAGCCGGAATCGGGTCCGCGCCTCCTCGACCTCGCGCTGAAGGGCGTCTCCGTCGCCGACCGCAACGGCCACGGCAACACGCCCGAGACGCACGGCGGCTACGTGATGAAGCACAACCGCTGGAAGGCCTACGAGATGATGAGCTGCTACCAGGGGCTCGTCGAATACTACGAGGCGACGGGGCGGCGCGACCTGCTCGACGCGGCGGTCGCGACGGGCAACCAGATCGTCGCGGACGAGATCAACCTCGCCGGCGGCTGCGCCTGTTCGGAGGCGTGGTTCCACGGCGCGAGGAAGCAGCACCTCCCCTACACGCGCCTGCAGGAGACGTGCGTGACGACCACGTGGATGCGCTTCTGCGAGAAGCTGCTCGACGTCACGGGCGACCCCAAGTGGGCCGACCAGCTGGAGCGTTCGTTCTACAACGCCTACCTCGCGGCGATGAAGGCGGACGGCAGCGAGTTCGCGGGCTACACGCCGCTCACGGGCAACCGCTACCACGGCCAGCACCACTGCTACATGCACACGGACTGCTGCACGGCGAACGGTCCGCGCGGCTTCCTCTGCTTCCTCAAGGAGCTGTTCCGCACGAAGGGGAACGAGGCGGTGTTCAACTTCTACTCCTCCGCGCTCGTGAAGGGGACGCTCGCGAACGGCGGGAAGGTGGCGTTCGACATGTACTCGCTCTACCCGCGCGGCGACTTCGCGCGCGTCGTGAGCCACACCGAGGGCGTGGGCCGGATGCCGCTTAGGTTCCGCATCCCGGCGTGGGCCGGCGCGGGAACGACGGTGAAGCTGAACGGCAAGGCGCTTGCGGGTGTCAAGGCGGGCGCGTACTTCACGGTGGAACACGAGTGGAGGCTGGGCGACGTGGTGGAGGTGCGCTTCGACATGCCGGTCGTCGCGCATACGATCGCGGACGGTCCGGCGAGCGTGCCGGGTGCGTTCGCGGGCAAGGACGCGAAGCCCTCCG
>CAKULR010000077.1 GCA_934667295.1 uncultured Kiritimatiellota bacterium | reverse complement strand
CCCCCCCCCCCCCCCCCCATCAACAAAAAAATCTTTCCTATTTTTTGTTTTCGCTTAACGCGGAGGTAACGGAGAAAGGAAAGTGCGAAGTCTCTGAACCACTGAACACACAGAAACCGCCTTCGGCGGTACACAGAACACACAGAATGTATTGGGAAACATAGGGGGCTTGGGGTTCAGTGTCTTCTGCGTGCCGCGAAGCGGCTTCAGTGTGTTCAGTGGTAAATAAACGCCGCAGGCATTCCGGTTAAGGACGGGCGTGCGTCACAGGAGGCGATGCGGACGGTGACGAGCGAGCGGCGCGGAGCGGGAGACACGAGGCGGCAGGGAAGGTATTCCGCCGTCCAGCCGTGATCGCCGCCGCGTTCCACACACACTTCAACCTCCTGTCCGACGAACGACCGGGCGAAAACGGCGCGTTGGCGGTGGCCCAGCGCCTCCAGTTCGCGTGCCCGGGCGAGGCGTACCGGGCGTGGAAGAGCCCCCTCCATCGTCGCCGCCGGAGTGCCGGGACGTTCCGAATAGGGAAAGACGTGGAGGAGGGAGAAGAAGGGAACGTGAGATGCGTCCGGAGAAGCATCCGGTGCGGACGGAAGGGAAAGGTTGAGGGGATTGGAGAGAAACCGCAGCGTCGCCGCGTGGTCCGTGTCCGTTTCGCCGGGGAAACCGGCGATGACATCGGCACCGAGGGCGAGGCGCGTCCCGAGAAGATGAACGGCCTGGGCGCAGAATGCCGAAACGTCTTCGACCGTGTAGGGGCGGTTCATCCGCTTCAGGATGCGGTTGGAACCAGATTGGAGGGAGAGGTGGAGGAAACGGCAGATCTTCGGATGCGCGGCCATCACGTCGAGCAGCGCGGGAGCACAGAGGCCCGGTTCCAGCGAACCGAGGCGGATGCGGTGGACGGGAGACGGTCCCGTGAGCACCGCGAGGGCGGCGAGCAGATCGGGGAGGCGGCGTCCGGCATCGTGGTAGAGGGCAAGATTGCAGCCGGTGACGACGAGTTCGCGGTAGCCAGCCGCAAGGAACGCGCGTGCCCGCGCCAGCACGTGGGCGAAGGGAACGGAAACGGGAGGACCGCGAAAGTGCGGGACGATGCAGAATGCGCACCGTCCCGAACAGCCGTCCTGCACCTTCAGGTAGGCGCGGGACGTACGCAACGGAATCGGACTTTCCACCGCTTCTTCCATCGTCTCCTCGCGCCGCCGGGCGGCGACGGCGGAGGCCGTAGGCAGACAACCCGTGAGGCGGATGTCGGCAGTCGGGAAACGCCGTCGCAGACGGGCGATTTCCTTTTCGCAGTCGTGTTGGGCTTTCGCGGTGACGGAACACCCCCGGACGACGATGACATCGGGAGGGGCGGCCGCATCGAGTTCCACAATCTGGTGCCCATCCGCCTCAAACCGTGCTTCCGCGTCAAGGGCCTCCGCATGGTTCAGGCGGCAGCCAAAGGTCTTGAAGGCGATGCGCATCTAGTTCGTGGACAGTTCGGGGAAGAAGACGAGCAGCAGGAGGTTGGCGGCGTTGAAGAGGAAGTGGGCCGTCATCGGCGCGAGGATCGTACCGGTCCGGGCGTAGAGCCACGCGAACGCAACGCCGAGGAACCAGAGGGCGACGAAGGAGGCGGCGTTGACGTGGACGAGCGCGAAGACGGCGCCGGAGAGAAGGGCCGCGCCCCAGAAGGGCAGACGCGATGCGAAACCACGAAAGACGATGCCCCTGAAGATCGGTTCCTCCAGGAGGGGGGCCTGGAAGAGGACGACAACGACGAGAAGGGCGCGGAGTCCCGGTGCATACTGTCCGTCCGTAAAGCACTTGACGAGTTCCTGATCGGCCGCCTGGACGCCCGTACACCAGGTAATCGCATGCGCGCCCAGCCAGTTGAGCCCCAGGGCGACCGCCGTCAGAACGGGTGCGGCACACGCCGCGAGGCGTGCGCCACGCAGACGGTCAACGGACGGCCTTTCGTCTGCGGGCGGCGGTGACGGTACGCGCGTTTTCCAGAAAGCGGGGATGCGCGCCATGAGCCAAAGGACGAAGAGAAGCGACGCGAAGAACGCCGTCGAGAGAAACAGGTTCTGCTTCAGCACCTCCGGCGTCATCACCTGGTTGAGTCCGTAGACGAACTGCCGCCAGAAACTCCCTCCTCCATTCATGAAAAGAACCGTCACGAGGAGGACTGAGGCGAGAAGAGCGTGTACGGGAGAATGCCGTGATTTCTGCATGAACTTCACCGTGTCGGCACGGCAAGGCCACAGGTTGTCTTGGGAACGGGCTTTAGCGAGCTGAACTGGAGGCCAAGGCTCTTGACGGCTTCATAGGCGCGCCGTGCCACTTCTGCAACATCATAGCCCGCCATGGCGTTATTGCGCGCACGAACGGTTCGAATCTCCGACACGATAGGATCATCATTCTCCATCGGACACCTCCTGTTCAATCAGGTCTCTTGGCGTTACAATCTTCGGGCATTGATACCCCGCCTTGGCAATCACGCCGGCGGTCTTTGGCAACGTCACAATGTTTGCCATATGTCTGCAATTCCACGTGAGAAGTACATCCATGCCATAAACGGCGGCCGTTGCAATGTGAAAGGCATCCGTCGTTTCCTTCTCGGGTACAGCATGTTCTTTGATAAGCCGTGATGCAAGGGCACGTACCTCAGGTATGTCACCATTCAGGATTGGAAATTCCCGAATGAACTCGGCTCGTTTGGCGGCTTGCTCGGCATCCCCCGACTGTGCCTCTTGAACGACAAAGCCAGACACAAAGAAGTCATTCCCGGTACCATTCTCTTCCCACCACTTATGCGTATAGGCCTGCTTTACGGCATTAACCGGGTTGCTGGTCGGCCGTGCGGCAAACCAGCTCACAAACGTCGTCTCCAAGTATACCTTCGCCATTACATTTTCCTCAAATCACGAACCTGAAGCAGTATATCAAAAAAGAACGGGTCCCACGTGGAGACCCGTCTTTTGGCTACCGAAAGAACCCGATCTTACTTGACCGGCTTGACGTCTCCCTCGTTCGTGCCGCGAATCTTGATGTGGAGTTCGCGGAGCTGCTGTTCGGTGACGTAGTTCGGCGCGTTCATCATGAGGTCCTGGGCCTTCTGGTTCATCGGGAAGGCGATGACCTCGCGGCTGTTGGGCGTGTCGGTGAGGAGCATGACCATGCGGTCCACGCCGGGCGCGATGCCGCCGTGCGGCGGCGCGCCGTACTGGAAGGCGTTGTAGAGGCAGCCGAACTTCTGCTGGACGACCTCCTTGGGGTAGCCCGCGATCTCGAACGCCTTCTCCATGATGTCGATGCGGTGGTTGCGGATTGCGCCCGAGGAGAGCTCGATGCCGTTGCATACGACGTCGTACTGGTACGCCTCGATCTCAAGCGGATCCGGTCCGTTCAGTGCCTCCAGGCCGCCCTGCGGCATCGAGAAGGGGTTGTGCGAGAAGATGATCTTTCCGGTCTCGGGATCCTTCTCGAAGAACGGGAAGTCCACGATCCAGCAGAACTTGTAGCATCCGTGCTCGCGGATGTCGTGCGTCATGTTGTCGGCGATGTTCGTGCGCACGAGCCCGGAGAGGCGGTGGCACTCGTCGACGTCGGCCGCCATGAAGAAGAGGCAGTCGCCCGGCTCCATCTTCGCGAGCGCCTTCATCTCCTCCAGCTGCTCGGGGGAGAGGAACTTCGCGATCGGACCCTTGAGTTCGCCCTCCTTCGTCCAGCTGATGTAGCCGAGGCCCTTGCCGCCGTTCTCCTTGACGAACGCCTCGCGCTTGTCGAACCACGTGCGCGCCTCGACGCCCACGATGCCCTTGACGAGGAGACCCTTGACGAGGCCGCCGTTCGCGACGCAGGAGGCGAACGCCTTGAAGTTCGCCTTCGCGAAGAAGGCGCTCATGTCGAACCACTTGAGCGGGTTGCGGAGGTCGGGCTTGTCCGAGCCGTAGACCATCATCGCGTCGCGGTACTTGATGCGCGGCCACGGGGCGGCGTTGCACGTCCAGGTGGAGAACTTCGCGAACGTCCTGCCCACGACGTCCTCCACGACGGCGAAGATCTCGTCCTGCGTCGCGTAGGACATCTCGATGTCGAGCTGGTAGAACTCGCCCGGCGAGCGGTCGGCGCGCGCGGCCTCGTCGCGGAAGCACGGGGCGATCTGGAAGTAGCGGTCGAAGCCCGAGACCATGAGGAGCTGCTTGAACATCTGCGGCGCCTGCGGAAGGGCGTAGAACATGCCCCGGTGGACACGGCTCGGCACGAGGTAGTCGCGCGCGCCCTCGGGCGAGGAGGCCGTGAGAATCGGCGTCTGGAACTCGTGGAAGCCCTTGGCCCACATCTGCTCGCGCAGGAAGCGGATGACCTCGGAGCGGAGCATGATGTTGCGGTGGAGCTTTTCGCGGCGCAGGTCGAGGAAGCGGTACTTGAGGCGCACGTCCTCGCTCTCCTCGGCCTTCTCGTCCGGAATGTAGAGCGGCGTGACGGCGGAGGCGCCCTCCATCACGAGTTCGTTCGCCTCGATCTCGATCTCGCCCGTCGGGAGGTTGGGGTTGACCGTCTCGGGGTCGCGCAGCTTCACCTCGCCCGTCACGGTGATGACGCTTTCGAGGTGCGCCTTCTCGACGAGGGAGAAGAAGCTGCGGCTCGGGTGGACGACGACCTGCGTGAGGCCGGAGTGGTCGCGGAGGTCCACGCAGAGGATGCCGCCGTGGTCGCGGAGGCGGAACATCCAACCGGAAAGGCGAACCGTCTTGCCCGCGTCTTCCCTGCGGAGCTGGTTGCACGTATGCGTGCGGTAGGGGTGCATGTCGCTCATGGTGTCACTCGTTTCGTTATTGCAAAATCACTGGCCGCATAGTATAGCACATATCCGCCCGGTGTGCGCGGATGCCGGGAACGCGGCTTCAAAAAAGGTGAAATTCCCCATTGCAACCGCCTGCGGGATTCGGTATACTGTTCCACGTTTTCGATGGCGAGAGTAGCTCAATTGGTAGAGCATCAGATTGTGGATCTGAGGGTTGCGGGATCGTGCCCCGTCTCTTGCCCCAAATCAACCGTCCCGTCCGTGGACGGTTTTTTTGCATGAAGGAGCCGCGATGAACGATAAGAGTCTTCAGGATCAGTATTTGCGCCGTATCCTCAATTCCAAGGTCTACGACGTCGCGATCGAGAGTCCGCTCGAAGAGGCGGCGGCGCTTTCCCGCAAGCTCGGCAACCATTTTCTCCTGAAGCGCGAAGACCTCCAGAGTGTCCACTCCTTCAAGATTCGCGGTGCCTACAACAAGATGTCGCAGCTGCCGCGCGCCGCGCTGGAGAAGGGCGTCCTGGCGGCGTCGGCGGGCAACCACGCACAGGGCGTCGCGCTCAGTGCGAAGGTGCTGGGGTGCAGGGCGACCATCGTGATGCCCGTCACGACGCCCGAGATCAAGATCGCCTCCGTGAAGGGCTACGGGGCGTCGATCGTGCTCGCCGGCGACTCCTATTCGGACGCGGCGGCGGAGGCCGCCCGTCTCGTCAAGGAGAAGGACTACACGTTCATTCCGCCCTACGACGATCCCGAGGTCATTGCCGGACAGGGCACGGTCGCGATGGAAATCCTCCGCCAGCGCCCCGGCGCGCTCGACGCCGTCTTCGTCCCCGTCGGCGGCGGCGGCTTCGCGGCGGGCGTCGCCGTCTACCTCAAGGCGGTGCGTCCCGACGTCAAGGTCTTCGGCGTCGAACCGGTCGATTCGGACTGCATGGACCGCTCGATCAAGGCCGGCCGGCGCGTCGAGCTCTCCGAAGTCGGGCTCTTCGCGGACGGCGTGGCCGTCAAGAAGCCGGGCAAGATCACCTTCGACCTCTGCCGCCGCTTCCTCGACGGCATCATCCGCGTCTCGACCGACGAGACCTGCGCCGCCATCAAGGACATCTTCGAGGCGACCCGCGCCATCTGCGAGCCCGCCGGCGCGCTTGCCCTCGCGGCCGCCAAGCAGTACGCGGCGCGGAAGGGCCCCCGGGACGAAACCTACGCCTGCATCATCTCCGGCGCGAACATGAACTTCGACCGCATCCGCTTCGTCTCCGAGCAGACCGAGATCGGCGAGAAGCGCGAGGCCATCCTCGAATGCCGCATCCCCGAGGAGCGCGGCGCGTTCAAGTCCTTCATCCGCAAGATCGGCAAGCGCAACGTCACCGAGTTCAACTACCGCTACTTCGATCCGGACAAGGCCTACGTCTTCGTGGGCCTCTCCGTCGCCGACCGCGCGGAGACGAAGCGCATCGTCGCGCAGCTCACCGCCGCGAAGATCGGCACGATCGACCTCTCCGACGACGAACTCGCCAAGGAGCACATCCGCCACATGGTCGGCGGCCACACGCGCGGCATCCACGACGAGGTCGTCTACACGTTCGAGTTCCCCGAACGTCCCGGCGCGCTGATGGACTTCCTGGAGGCGATCTCCAACCGCTGGAACATCACGCTCTTCCACTACCGCAACCACGGCGCCGACCACGGCAAGGTCCTCGTGGGGCTCCAGGTCCCGACCGCCGAACGGACCGCCTTCACGGCGACCCTGAAGGAACTCGGCTACGCCTTCCGCGACGTGTCGCGGAACCCGGCCTACCGCCTGTTCCTCGGCAACCGGGATTGAGAGCGCCGCGCCCTACTTGCGGTGGCGGCCGCGACAGGCGGAGCAGAAGAACTCGGGACCGGCCCAGGTCGTCTCCTCCTCGCGGCCGCACTGGCGGCACGTGCGCGTGACGCGCTCGCGGACAAGGCGCACCTCCGAGGCGTGGTCGTCGATCCAGAGAAGGGGGAAGTCCGCCACGCGCGAACGGTTCGCGAGCGTCGCCGCCGCCGGCGGTTCCTTGCCGTCCGCATCGTGGGAACCGACGATCTGGACGCGCTTGCCGAAAAGGCGGACCCGGCGCAGCACGGGCGCATAGTCCGGATCGTCCCCGACGAGAAGGGCGATGTCGAACGCGCCGGGCTGCGCCGCGTAGTACAGAAGCGACGAGGCGAGCGACATCTTGATCCAGTTCTCGTCCGTCCCCACGTCCACCTCGTGGATCTCGGTCTCGTAGCCGCAGCTGCGCTCCAGAAAATCGTAGAAGGCGTACTGCTTCGACGTATTGAAGCCGGACCGCGCGGAGGGAATCGTGCCGAAGTAGCTCGTGCGGACGAGCGAGACATCCTCGTCCAGCCTGTTCGCCACGTCCTCGCAGAAGATCCTCGGAAGCTTCGCGTAGTCGATCTCGAAATTCTCCTCCCCGAGCTTCGTGAACAGCGCAACGCGGCTTCGATAGAGCCATTCGCCGTCAATGAACACCATTGCCTTCTGGGACATATATTCAACTCCTTGCTTTAACTGAAACCGATGTCTCAAACCGTACGCGGCGACCGTCTTATTTGTCCCTGTTTTCCGGCAGCTCGATGAGCCAGGGAATCGCCTCGCCGTCCTTCGTGCCCACGTTCAGCACTTCGGTCCGCTCGGAGGTCTGCTTCTTCGGAGGCGGTTGCACGACCTTCGCGGATGCGGACGGGACAGAGCCCGTCCCTCCCGATTGGGCCGCACCTTGACGGACGGGAGGGACGCGCTCCGTCGCGTCCGGTCGGGCCGTAGCTGGGGAAGGGGCGTTGGTGGAGACCGGCTGCGGCGTGTCCTCGACCTCGTCGAAGTAGCTGATCGGCTTCGCCGTCTTGAGATCGACCGCCGGGGCTTCGACGACCTTCTGCTTCGCCGCCACCGCCACGGGGGCGGGCTTGGGCTGGGCCACGGGCTTGGGTTTCGCGACCGGAGCCGGAGTGGGCGGCGGCGGCGGTTCCACGACCGGGGGCTTCGCCGGGACGACGGCGGGTGGCGGCTTGGGAAGGGCGGTCG
>CAKULR010000076.1 GCA_934667295.1 uncultured Kiritimatiellota bacterium | reverse complement strand
CGCCCCACAGCGCCACGCGCCGGGGGCGGCGCGGGTACTTCGCGCTCGGAACGGGTACAGGGAGGGGTGCGCTCCCGCGCGACCGTTAGAGGGGGTTCTCAAGCTTCGCGAATCCAACGTCCGTGAAATCACGGACGTTGCGCGTATAGAAATCCGTGACGCCTGAATATTTCAACGTAAAGGCCAGGCGCAGGTCATGGATGCGCCGCCGCGCGAAATTCGGGCGCGCCGCCCGAAGCCAGACCTCGCGCATCACCCGGCCATCCTGCGGAACGTCCACGACCGACCAGATGGGATTGCCGCGATAGGCCCGGACAACGGCAACCGCCTCGGACGCCGAAAGCGGACGTTTCAGGATGACCGGATTGCGCAGGAGGCCGTAGAGTTCGACCAGGACCTGTTCGGCGATGACGAAATCGGCGTCTTCGGCGTGACGCACGACAAAATCATAGGCCGCCGCATGGCAGGGGTCGTCGACATTCGTTGCGGCAAAGAGGATGTTCGTATCGCACGAGATCATGAATCTGCCTCCGGCTGCCCGCGTTCAAGGTACAGCTTCTCCCGCCAGTCGTCAGCGGCAAACGGATCGCGCCGGAGTCCCGTTCCGCGACAGACCGGTGGCCGCCACTTGGCCTTCTGCGCAAGCACGTCCGCATCCACGACGTGTACGCGAAGGTACGTTTCAATGGCCTTGCGGAAGACTTCGGCCATGCTGATTTCACGAAAGTCGGCGTAGGACTTGACCTGGCCGTACAGGCTGTCCGGTATCTGCAGTTGTGTTCTTGTCATGACGATGTGCATTATACATCAGCATCGTTTTGATGTCAAAGCGGCGAGGCCGGTCTTGCTGAAACCACTACCGCGCGCGCGGGATTTCCTGTATAATGGAGACATCTTACTTTGAGGAAAGGCAACATCATGGCTGATAAGAAGGAACTGGCCCCGGCGTTTGGCATCCGTCTGGGGTTGTGCGTGCTCGGCGTCTCGCTCGTGGCGCTGGTGGTCTACTCCCTGACCCTGGCGGGGTATGTCTTCCCCGGCGAGTCGGCGCGCCTGTATACGCAGTGGATGGGGATGGACGCGCTCGCCGCGCCGAAGAGCCCGCTCTGGGGCGCCGTCGTCAAGGCGGTGGGCGGCCTCTCGTTCCCCGCGAACGTCGCCGTGCGCATCAACCTCGTCTCGCTCGTGTGCGGTGTCCTGTCGGCGGGGCTCGTGTGCGGGCTCGTCGGCTTCTTCGTGCGCTGTACGGTGCGGCAGGAGGACACGGTCCGGCTCGTGGACGGCGCCTCCGTCGTGGCGGGCCTCGCGGCGGGCCTTGCGTGCGTCTTCTCGTCGGCGGTGTGGCAGACCGCGACGCACCTCGAATACCGCATCTTCGATGTCTGCTTCGCCCTGCTCCTCTTCGCGCTCTTCGTGCCGATGCTGCGCTGTCCGAAGGCCCTTCCCGCATGTGCCGCGCTGTTGGGCGCGGGCGTGGGCGTGGGGCTCGTCGAGGGCGTCGTCTTCGTGCCGCTCCTGCCGCTCTACCTCCTCTGCGTCGTCGTGGCGACCGTGAAGACGGGGCGGAAGTTCTATCTGCCCGTGGGGCTCTTCCTCGTGTTCGCGGCGGTTGCCTACCTCGTCGCGGCGAACCGCGTGGCGGGCGCGTACCTGACGCTCCCGGAGGCGGCGGCGGGGGGCTTCAAGAGTACCGGGGACGTGCTCGTGAACGCCCTCCAGGGCTTCGCGCACGAGATGCGGCAGTGGTTCACGCGCCCGGGGTGGCTCTTCCTCTTCGTCCTCGCGGTGGTGCCGTTCGTCGCGTGCGCGTTCGCCGCGCCGCGCGGACTCAACAACGAGCGCACGTGGAGCCAGTACCTCTTCCACGCGGCCATGACGGTGTGCGCGATCCTCGCGTTCGCGACGCCGCTCGCGCCGGAGAGCCAGATGCGCGCGCTCGGCATCCCGCCCGTCCTGACCTCCGTGCTCGTGGCGGTGACGGTCGGCTACTTGGCCGCGTACTGGTACCTGCTCGCGCGCGCGCCCGCGCCGTCCGCCGAGGACACGAAGGCGCGGCCCGAGGCGGCGGTGGGGCGCCGGATGGCCCCGGCCCTGCTCGGCGTCTTCCTCGGCGTCCTCGCGCTCGCGGCCCTCGTGAACGCCCTCGGCGCCTCGCGCGACCGCGGCGCGTATGCGGACATCTGCGCGAACGAGATCATGGACCGCATGGGCGCGCGCACGTGGCTCGTGACGGACGGCCTCCTCGACGACCATCTGCGCGTCGCCGCCGCCTCGCGCGGCAAGGAGCTCAACCTCGTCTGCCTCCAGCGCGACACGGACGACGCCTACCTCAAGGAACTTTCCGCGCTCGCGCGCGCGAAGGGCCTCAAGGCGGGGCACGCGAACCTCGCGCTTTCCATCGAGCTCGGCGTGCTGCCGTTCCTGCAGGACTGGTTCTCGGGCGATCCGAAGATCTCCGAGCAGGTCGCCATCTTCGGCGTGCCGGACTTCTGGTACATGGCCGAGCGCCAGCCCGTGCCCGAGTGCCTGTTCTTCGGCGGCGTGCGGGACGTGAAGAAGGACGTGGACGGCGAAAAGGCGCTTGCGGCGTTCAAGGCATTCTGGGCGAAGATGGAACCCGTCCTCCACGCGGAGAAGCGGACCGGCTCGCGCGCGATCCCCAAGGCCAAGGATCCCGTCGACGCGCTGCGCCTCCAGCTGCGCCGCCACGTGGGCTTCGTCGCGAACAACCTCGGCGTCGTCCTGCAGGACCTCGGCCGCGACCAGGACGCCTTCGAGCTCTACGAACTCGTCCTCAGGACCATCGACTGCGACAACATCTGCGCGCTCTTCAACGAGTTCGAGATGGCGCGCGCGGGCGTGCCTGCCGCCGTCGCGCGCAAGGCCGAGATCGAGAAGCAGCTCAAGGCGATCGTCGACGACCCCAAGCGCCGCTACATGCTGTGGTCGCTCTCCCGCTACTACGGCTACATCCGCTCGCCGGAGATCTTCGCCCGCATGGGCTATGCCTGGGCGCGGTCCGGCCAGACGGGCAACGCCATCGCGCAGGTGCAGCGCGCGATCGACTTCGTGCCGGCCGACCGCCAGGCGGGCCTCCTGAACATGATGGCCGCCATCTACGCGAGCGGCAACCAGGCGCAGAAGTCGCGCGAGGTCTACAACAAGGTGCTGGCGGGCGACGCCACGAACCACGACGCGCTCATGGGCCTCACGCGCCTCGCGCTCCGGAAGGGCGCGGTCGCGGAGGCGAAGGACCACCTCGCGAAGGCCGTGAAGGCGGCGAAGAGCCCGGAAAGCTCCGGCTTCGACTGGGCGCTCCTCCACCTGATGAACAACGACCTCTCGGCGGCGCGCCTCTCGCTCCAGAAGGTGACGGACCTCCAGCCGAAGTCGCTGCAGGCGTGGTCCCTCCTCGCGGGCGTGCTGCTGCAGCAGTTCGACACCGCGAAGGACGGCCCGGCGCGGAAGAAGATCCTCGAAGAGCTCGACGGCATCATCCTGCCGAAGATGGAGTCGATCGCCGAGTCGCCGCGCGACTACTTCGTGCAGATGACGCGCGCGCTCGTCCTGATGCGCAAGGGCAAGGACTTCCAGAAGGCCGCGCGCGACGCGCTCGTCGCCGCCTCGGCCGTGCGGCCCGACGCGGCGGTGGTGGGGGACATGATCCTCAACCTCGACATCTCGATGGACGACGGCGAGAGCGCCGAGAAGCACGCGCGGCAGGTGCTGCGCCAGGACCGCCGCAACAAGCTCGCGAACTACGTCATGGGCTCCCTGCGCCTGAAGGAGGGCGACTACATGACGGCCGAGACGTTCCTGCGCCTCTCCGTCGAGCAGGACCAGCCGCTCGCCGCCGCCCAGAACGACCTCGCCGAGGTGCTGCGCCGCCTCCAGCGTCCCGCCGAGGCCGAGACCTTCGCGCGTGCCGCCGTCAAGACCGCGCCCGACCTCTACGTCGCCTGGGAAACGCTCGGTTCCTCCCTCCTCGACCAGAACAGGGACCTCGACGATGCCGAATCCTATGTGAAGAAGGCCATTGACCTCTGCAAGAAGGAGACGAAGGGTTCGGACATCCGCATGCAGATCACGCTCGCGCGCGTCCAGATCGCGAAGGGCGACCTCGGGCGCGCCCGCGCCACGCTGCGGACGATCCGCAGCCACCAGGACGAGCTTTCGAAGTTCGACCTGGGCGAGGTGGAGAAGCTGCAGAAGGCGATGACGGCGAGGGGCAAGTGACCGCGATGACGACGCGCACGCCCATGCTCCTCGCACTCGCCCTGGGTGCGTTGGCCCTCGGCACGCGGGGCGACGAGGCCGAGTCCGTGCGCCGGGGTGGCGAACGGCTCGTCTCGAACTGGCACGTGGGACCCTTCTTCGAGTACCGCCGCGCGGAGCCGGGCGACGCGACCTTCTGGGCGCTGCGTCCGTTCTACTCCCAGGTGCGCGATCCCGCGTCGCGCACGTCGGCGGACGACGCGCTCTGGCCGCTCTTCACCTACCGCGACCATGCCGACGCCGCCTGGTGGCGGGCCCTGCTCTTCGCCTACGGCGACGCGCGCGATGCGGAGCCTTCCTGGAGCTTCAACCTCTTTCCGTTCTGGTCGAGCGGCGCGGACCGCCGGGGCGCGGGCTACTGGGGCTTCTTCCCGTTCTACGGACGCCACCCGCACGTCCTCCTGATGGACGACTGGCACTACGTGCTGTGGCCCCTCTGGCACACCTACGAGGTGAAGGGTGTGCGAAGCCATGCCGTGTGCTGGCCGTTCGTGACGTGGCGCGACGAGCCGCGCGCGGGCGTGGGTGTGTGGCCCCTCTACGGCGTCGCCCGCCGGCGCGAGAGCACGCACCACTACGCGCTCTGGCCGCTCGTGACGTGGGCGGCCTACGACGAGGACCGCGATACGTCCGGTGCCGGGTCGTCCTGGTGGGTCCTGCCGTTCTACGGCGAGGTGCGCCGCGCCCGCGAATCGCAGACGATGGTACTGCCGCCGTTCTTCTCCTACACCGAGACCGATTCCGCCCGCCGCTGGCGCTTCCCGTGGCCGCTCTTCGACTGGGAATCCTCCGCCGTGCGCGACCGCTTGTCCGTCTGGCCCTTCTGGGAACAGGTGCGCGGCTACTCGTATGGTAAGCGGACGGAGGAGGAGCGGACCTGGCGCGTCGGCTGGAAGCTCGTCGAGAACACCGAGCTGACGACCGACCGTACGCGCGAGGCGCGCTTCAACTTCTTCCCCTTCTTCACGTGGGAGCGCCGTTGGCGGAAGGCCGGAAAGTCCCAGGGCGGAGAGGACGGCGAGGTGCTGCAGACGAGCTATCTGCGGATCTGGCCGTTCTGGAGTTCGGAGATGGTGGACGGCCGGACGCGCAGCCGCACGCTGGAACTCATGCCGTTCCGCCACGGGGAGGGGATCGAGCGGAACTGGGCGCCGTTCTGGTCGCTGTGGGAAAGGGACGAGCGGCCAGACGGCCGCACGCGCCATTCGCTGTTGTGGAACTTCATCGCGTGGCAAAGTGAAGGGGAAGGTGCAGAATGAGGAGACTGGTACTTGGACTGCTGGCGCTGCCGCTTGCGTGCCTTGCGGCGGTGTCGGCGGCGCGGATCGACGAAATCGCCGCCTGGCTGCCGGAGCGGCCCGCTGCGGACGGCGCGCGGATTACGGACCGCGCCGTGTGGGACCGCCTCGCCGCGACGCCGCAGGGCGCGCGCGAGGTCAAGGCCGCCGCCGCGCTCCTCTCCCAGCCCGTTCCCGACGTGCCGGACGCCGAGTACCTGGAGTTCTCGCAGACCGGCAACCGCACGCACTACCAGACGAGCCTGTTCCGCCGCATGGGCAACTTTGTCCACCTCTACGTCGCCGAATGCCTGGAGGCCAGGGGGCGTTTCATCCCCCGGATCGTCGACTATGTGGACGCTTTCGCCGCGCAGAGGAGCTGGACGCTGCCCGCCCACGACGCCGCGCTCACGTGCTTCAACGGTGTCCCCCACGTCGATCTCACGAGCGCGAACATCTCGCTCTCGCTCGCCCTCTGCGCCGACTGGCTCGGCGACCGTCTGCCCGCCGCCACGCGCGCGAAGATCCGCGCCGAGGTCGAACGCCGCACCTTCAGGCCCCACCTCGACCATGCGCGCGGCGTGCGCAGGATCCGGGACCACTGGTGGCTGCACGCCGGCAACAACTGGAACAGCGTCTGCAACGCCTGCGTCGTGCGCGCCGCCCTCGCGCTCGTGGAGGACCGCCGTCTGCGCGCCGAGTTCGTCGCCATCGCCGAGGAGAGCGTGCCCTTCGCGCTGAAGGGCTACACGGACGACGGTTACTGCTCGGAGGGCATGGGCTACTGGAACTACGGCTACGGACACCACCTCCAGATGGGGCTCTCCGTGCGCGCCGCGACGGGCGGACGGGTGGATCTCTTCGCCGACCCCAAGTGCAAGGCCGTGATGCGCTACGCCTACGGCTTCCAGATCCTGAACGGACAGTCCCCGCACTTCGCGGACGGTGGCGGCAACGCCGATGCCGCGAACCTTGCGCTCGGCCGCCAGATCTGGCCTGACCTCGTCAACACGGCGGCGCTGAAGAGCCCCGCCTTCTCCGGGCACCCTGCGGTCTTCTCGCTGCGCGCGTTCGGGCAGGAGCCCGCCCCCGTCGCGCCCACGCTCGACATCCTGCCGCCGCGTTCCTGGTTCCCCGATGCGCAGGTCCTGCTCGCGCGCGCCCGGCATCCCGAACGGACGCTCACCTTCGGCGTGGGCTTCAAGGGCGGACACAACGCCGAACTCCACAACCACAACGACATCGGGTCCTACTACGTGATGCTGGACGGCGTGGAGATGACGGGCGACCCGGGCGGCGAGGTCTACACGCGCCGCACGTTCTCGAAGGACCGCTACCTCTCGAAGGTCCTCAACTCCTACGCCCATCCCGTGCCGGTCGTCGGGGGCCAGCTCCAGCGGACGGGGCGCGCGGCGGCGGCGAAGGTCCTGCGCGCGGACTTCACGGACGCGAAGGACGAGGTGGCGATCGAATACGCCTCCGCCTACGCGGTCCCCGCGCTGAAGTCCCTTGTCCGCACCCTCTCCTTCGACCGCGTGCGGAACGTCCTCACGGTCTCGGACCATCTCGTCTGTTCCGAACCGACCACCTTCGAGGTGCCGGTCGTCACCTACCGCACCTGGACGAAGAACGCGGCGGCAACGTCGTTTTCTTTCGACAAGAATGTGGAAGCGACGGCATTTCCCTCCGACAAGAATGCGTCGGCAACAACGTTTTGGTTCGACAAAAGCGCGACGACACACCGCAAGCTGAAGATGGAGGTGACGTCCACCGCGCCGATTCATTTCACGGAGGAACGGATCGAGAACCCCTCGCGCCCCGACGTACAGCGCCTTGCTTTCAGATTCACGGAACCCGTGACGGAAGCGACGTTCACCACCACATTCTCCGTCCACTGACGCTAGCCCACACGCGCTGAGTCCCCTCGCCACACGCTCCAGCCCACCGCGCGCCTCAACGTCCATCGGTCACGTAAGCCCTCCCGGGAGGGTCGCAACTTGTTGCGACCGTACCCCAGTACGCGAAGACCTGTACCCTACGCACAACGAACGGCCCTGCGCGCAAAGTACCCGCGCCGCCTCGGCGCGTGGCGTACTGGTGTGTTGAGATTCGCGGATGCGTAGGAGCGGGTCCCTCCCAGCCCCCCCCCCCACACAAAAAAACTTTTCACACCACCGTCCCCCATGTCACAACGCGGTACGGCACGTTGAGTCCTGGCCCCAACCCAGAAATTCCATAATGCGATACTTATTGTAGTTGAAGTGCCGGAACGACACCTTTCCTCAACCTCCTTCCGTGTCCGGCGAAGCCGGTTTCCGTGTTTTCCGTGGCCAAGAGACGGCTACAAGGAGGAAGGTTGGTATCGGAATGTCTAATCACG
>CAKULR010000075.1 GCA_934667295.1 uncultured Kiritimatiellota bacterium | reverse complement strand
CAGGTACGCCTCCAGCGTGCCGCAGTCCGCCCAGTAGGCGCCGTCGGGGTCCACGCCGTGGACGATCTTCCCGCCCGTCATCATCGCGGCCTCGTAGGCTTCGACGATGGTCGAGAAGCCCTCCGGCTTCACGTAGTCGAGGATCTGCGGACCGAGCAGGGCAACCCCGCAGTAGGTGTAGGTGCCCGCGTCGCCCGCGACGTCGCTCGCCCAGTTGCAGATGCGCCCCTCGAAGTCGGCCTCCACCGTGCGCGGACCGAACACCTCGCTCATCCAGCAGCCCGCGAAGTTCCCGCTCTTCGCATAGGCGTCCACGATCGCCTGCGGGTCAAGACCCTCGACGACGATGTCGCCGTTCACGAGCCAGAACGGCTCCGTCCCGAGCATGTACCGCAGCGGGTTCAGGACGCCGCCCGTTCCCAGGATCTCGGGCTCCTCCGCCACCGTCACCTTCGCGGCCCCCCTGCGCCGCGCCACGTAGGCGCGGATCTTCTCCGCCTGCCAGTGCGCGTTGACGGCGATCTCCTCCACGCCCCACGACTCCAGCAGGGAGAGGATGCGTTCCAGCATCGGCACGCCCCACCTCGGCAGGAGCGGCTTCGGCTCCACGAGCGTGAGCGGACGCAGCCGCGTTCCGAACCCGGCGGCCAGCACGACCGCCCTCTTCACGTCCTGTACCTTCATACGGGCCTCGTAATCTTCACTTCGGCGCTGCCGAGACCGGGAACCGTCCCGAACTTGCGCACGGACACCGTGACGCGCTCGACGCGCGGGTCGGCGAGACAGACGTCCGCCACCACGTCCGCCGCCCGCTCCAGCAGCCTGCAGCGGGCGTCCTCCAGCGCCTCGCGGATGTTCCCCACGAGCAGCGCGTAGTCCACCGTGTCCTCCAGGCTGTCCGACGCCGCCGCGTCCTGCTGGTCGAACGCGAGCGCGGCGTCCACGAGGATCCGCTGTTCCTTCACCCGCTCCTCGGGCAGGTCCCCGAGGATGCATTCCACGTCGATGCCGTTGAGCTTGAGAACGTCCATGGACGCCCCCCTTACCGCCACTGCGGACGCGCACGCGGCTGCCGCATCTTCGGCTCTTCGAGGAGGAGCGCGTACCACGGGTCGCCGAGGGCCGTGTTGGTGAAGTGGGCCACGCGGTTGTTCGCCAGCTGCTCGCGGTTCGCCTTCAGCGTCTCGTTGTCGCTCTTCTCCAGCGCGCGGTTGAGGGCCTTGAACGCGGCGTCCACCTCGTTGCGCCTGACGAGGATCCAGGAGTAGGCGGCGGCGAGAAGCACGTTCTGGTTGTAGCGCAGGCGGCGCACGCCCTTCTCGTAGACCTTCCCGATCTCGGCGGAGGGCCGGTTCAGCATGTAGAGGCGGGCGATCTTCATCGCGGTCATCGTGGGATCGACGAAGAGGGCCTTCGGCATCAGCTCGTCCACCTTCTTGAAGTCCTTGATCATCCAGTAGAGCTGGAACTGCGCCGTCGCGATCTGCCGCTTCATGAGCGGCACCCACAGGTCGAAGCGGTGCAGCGGCTCCGTCGCCGCCAGCGCCTCCGTCACGACGGCCTTCTGGTCCCGCGCCATCTCGGCCTGTGCTTCCTGGATGGAGCCCGGCGGACGCATCTGCCAGCGGGCCATCTTCGCCTGCATCCGCTTCTGCCCCGCCAGCATGATGTTCTGCACGCACGCCATCGCGGCCTTCACCTTCCGCTGGATCAGGAGTCCGGCGACCATGTTCCCCACGACGAAGGCCAGCACGCCGAAGAACGTGCTCCAGCCATAGCCGAGCGCGTTTCCGAAATAGAGGGCGCATCCCACGCCAACGCCCAGCAGGGCACTGAGAATCAGAGTCAACATAAGAGGGATTAGGTTTTAGGTTCGAGGTTTTATTAGGTTTTAGCCAATCACGCCCGGCTTGTCCAGAAGGGTCTTCTTCACGACGTGGGCGGCGCGCTGCACGGAGTTCTGCAGCATGAACTGCACGCTTTCCCTGATGCCGCGCGTCTCGTCGCCGAAGACGGCGTCGACGTCCAGCTCGGAGAGGTCGTGGACGAGCCATTCGCTCCCCGCGAAGTTCTGCGGGCACAGCACATTGCGGTCGAGGCCGATCACGTGCATGCCGGCCGCGCGGCCGGCCACGACGCCGGCGGTGGAGTCCTCCACCACCACGCACTCGCTCGAATCGACGTCCAGCCGCTCGGCGGCCTTGAGAAACCCGTCCGGCGCCGGCTTGCCGCGCCCGTAGTCCTCGGCGCCGAGCACGAACTTCACGAGCCCCGCCACGCCGCAGACCTCCGCGGCCGCCTGGACGTCGTCGTGGGGCGAACCGGAGACGATGACGCAGGGCGCAATCTTCGCGACACGCTTCAGGAAGGCGACGGACCCCGGCACGACCTGCTTCGCGGGGTCGGTCGCCAGGCGGGCGTAGTACCCCCGCAGCGACTTCGCGTCCTCGATGGGGGACGTCTTGCCCAACCCCGGGAACTGCGCGTGGATCGCCGTGTGGATGTCGATCCAGCTATGGCCGAAGATGACCGGCGCGAACGCCTCGACCGTCGTCGCCTGCCCCCGGTCGGCCAGCCAGTCGACGATCGCCCGGGCCCACAGCGCCTCGGTATCGACGAGCGTGCCGTCCAGGTCGAAGAGGAAGGCAGCGGGCCTCATTTACCCTTCCCACAGCACTTCTTGTACTTCTTCCCGCTGCCGCACGGGCAGGGGTCGTTCCGGCCGATCTTCGGCTCCTCGCGGCGGTAGGGCTCGTGGTTCTCGATGATGCCGTCGATGAAGCGCCACTCGCCGTCGATCTTCCTGAAGGTGGCGTGTTCGCGGTGTTCGCACTGCTGGCCGTTCGCGGAGTAGTGCGCCACGAACGAGACCTCGCCCTCCTCGTCGTCCTTGCCGCCCTTCTCGGTGCCGATGACGTCGAGGCCCTGCCACTGGGCGGACTTCGACCAGTCGCGCGTCGTCTTCTCGTCGAATTCGGCGCGCACCTCGGGCCCGGACGACGCGAAGAGGAACTTCACGTCGCCGACCGCGTACGCGCTGTAGCGCGCCCGCATCAGATCCACGGCCGTCTCGGCCTTGTGTTCACCGTTCAGGATGGGCCCGCAGCACTGACCGAAGGTCCTGCCGCTGGCGCACGGACAAAGTTCATCGTTTTTCATGGGCGAAATTCTACCAAAAAACAGGAGGACGGGAAAGCGGGTATTCGTCCTCCCCTACCGGAACTTCCGCACGAGGCGGCGGACCGCGACGGCGAACGGAATCCCCGGCGTCGTGACGCCCAGCGCCTCCAGCGCGGACCGGTCGAGATGGCAGTCCTTCGGACGCGGCTCGCTGCCGTTCGCGGGCGCGCCGCTCCCTTTCAGCAACGCCGTGTCCACGCCGAGGATTTCCGCCGTCACGCGCCCCATGTCGAGCTTCGTCATCGGTTCGGACCCGCTCCAGTGGAACGTCCCCGCAAGACGCCGCCGCACGATCTGCGCGAGGATGTCGGCGACATCCGCGACGTGCGTCGGGTAGCGCGTCGCCCAGTCGTCGAGGACGAGCGGCTGCGTCCGCCGCGCCGCGCCCGGGCGGACGAACGCGAGGACCTGCTCGATGACCGTCGTCACGGACGACTCCTGCAGGGTCTCGACATCCCCGTAGAGGATCGGCACGCGCAGGATCGCGCTCTGCGCGGCCGCCGCCGCGCGCACGACGCGCTCGCCGTCGAGCTTCGAGACGCCGTAGGCGTTGATTGCGTGGGTGGGCGACGCGGGGGTGTAGGGCGGCGTGGTGCCGTCGAAGACGTAGTCCGAGGAGATGTAGACGAGGAAACGGCCCGGGGCGGCGGCGGCCCAGCGCGCAAGGGCGGCCGTCGCATCCACGTTGAGCCGACGGGCGCACGCCACGTCGGCGGCGAACTCGTCCGGCTTGCGGATCGCCGCCGTATGGACGACGACCTCGGGCCGCACGTCGTCCAGCACCCGCGCGAGCGCCGCCGCGTCCGCCAGGTCAACCCGCACCAGCCCCGCGCCCGTGCGCGTGTGGCACAGGCCCGTCAGCTCGACATCCGCCTCGGCGGCGAACCGCCCCATCACGGCCCGGCCCAGCATGCCGGTCGCTCCTGTCACAAGTATGTTCATGCGAAGATTATAACATATGAAAAGCCCCCGCATCAACGGGGGCTTCGCGTTTCAAATGGTGCGACTGACTGGGATCGAACCAGCAACCTTCGGCTTCGGAGGCCAACGCTCTATCCAATTGAGCTACAGTCGCATGGGCTACGCCAATCAGAAGTAGCAGTTGAAGATCGGGATGAAGGGAACCTCGTTGTCCATGATCAGGTTCACGAGGCCGACCTGGAAACCGGCGGACGCCGTGGCCGCGTAGTTGACGAGGCCGAGCTGCGCGCCGCGCAGTTCATCCGTCATGTTGACGAGAAGGGCCGTCTGGAAGCCATGCACGCGGCGGGCGAACGTGGCGCCCAGCGCGACCTGCCAGCCCCACATGTCCTCGCGGACCGCACTCGCAAGGCCCGCCACGCCGAGACCGTAGAACGACGAATCCGTCATCGCGCCAAGACCATCGACCGACACGCCGCAGAACTCGCGGTTCATGCCGACCAGATCGACGCTCAGGCCGTAGGCCGTGCGGTTGCACATGTTGAAGCAGGAGACCATCGCACCCTTCGCCGTGCGGTTCGCGAGGTTGAAGCCGAGCGCCGCCTGGATGCCGAGCATGTCAAGGCGGGCCGTGTTCGCGAGACCCGCGACCTCAAGACCGTACATCTTGTTGCAGTCGCCGTAAAGGAGATTGACGTCCAGGCCGAAGATGTCCCAATTGAACCCCCAGGGCAACGCGGCGGGCGTCGCAAGGCCGACGGCGAGAACCGTGTAGCCGTAGGACTTCGCGTCCGGCGCGCCGGCGTATTCCTTCTCCCCGGCGTCCTGCGCGAGAACCGGCTGGACGGCGAACGCGGCGAGCGCGCACGCAAGCAGACCACTCTTGATGTTCATCTCAAACTCCTTGGATTGATTTTCTGAAATCGGCTGAACGGAGGCACATGATACCCGATTCGGGCGCACAAGTCAACCCCGAACATCGGCCACACGCAAGTTTGGCGCATCCGCCCGCCATCACGGCTCCAAGCGCGCGGTGCGCCACGCGCGCAGGGACTGGCCCTCGACGGACTTGAAGAAGACGCGCAGCTGCGCGGACGACTTCCAGCCGCAGCGCGCCGCAATCGATTCGAGCGGCACGCCGGGGCGGGCCAGGAGTTCCTTCACGCGCTCCAGCCGCACGTGCAGGATCTCCTCCTGGACGGAACGGCCCGTCAGTTCGCGGAAGCGCAGTTCCGCAAGCCGACGCGAACAGCCGAGTTCGGCGAAGACATCGCGCGGCTTCAGTCCGTCGCAGGCGCGGAGCCGGACGATCTCCACCGCCTTCGAGACGGCGGCGTTGGCGCGCGGCAGCCGCCGCGTGGACTGGCGCCGCACGACGTCCTCCGCCGCGACGAACCGCGGCACGTCGTCCGTGAACGGACCACGGCATGCCAGGCGCTCCCCCAGCAGACGGGCCGCCAGGAACCCCGCCGCCTCGAAGTTCGGGCGGATGCTCGACAGCGTCGGCGCGACATGCTCGCACAGGGTCTCGTCGTTGTCGATGCCCAGCACCGCCAGTTCGTCCGGCATCTTGATGCCGAGCGCATGGCCCATGCCGATCACCTCCGCCGCAAGCTGGTCGTTGGCGGCCAGGAGCCCGCACGGCTTCGGCAGCGCCCGCAGCCAGTCCCCGAACGCGCGGGTGAAGCCGTCCGCCAGACTCCCGCGATCCGCCTCCCAGAACGGACGCGCAAACGTCTGCACGCCCTGCCCCGTCAGCCGCAGCGCCGCGCGGAAACCCCGTTCCCGCTCCTCGCTCCAGAAGATGTTGGCGAAGCCGAAGTAGGCGAACGACGCAAGGCCGAGCGACAGGAACTCGCGCGCCGCGACGCGCCCGAGCGACAGCGAGTCGTGGTTGACGCACAGGGTGCCCGGCATCCGGCGCGCCGGGTCGCAGACGAGGTAGACGACGGGCGTCGCGCCGAAGACATCCGACAGGAACACGCCCTTTTCGTCCATCGCGCCCTCGACGATCACGCCGTCGGGACGCCAGAACGCAAGCAGGTCCTCGATCGCCTTCCGATCCAGTTCGTGCTCGGCGACGAAGACGTTCCACTTCCGCGCATGCGCGTAGCGGTGCAGACCGTCCTGCATCTCGTTCCACGACGAACGGAACGACGTGTGGAAGACGAGGACGGTCGGCGCGCGGCGCGGGTTCATGTCCTCAGAAACTCAGGCGCAGACCGGCGGAGAGGACGAGGGACGAGAAATCGGCCTCCGCCCGCAGACCGCCCGCAGAAAGGCGGCCCTCGTCGATCCACTCGTAGCCGACTTCCGCGAAGAGACCCAGGTTCTCCGTCAGGTTGGCCGCCACCCCCACCTCGGCCGCGAGGCCGAAGAGGCACGCCGTCTCGGACGCACGGGACCGATCGGCCTCGAAGTCGAGCGATGCGAGGTTGCAGAGCGCCGCCGCGCCCGCGTAGGCGTCCAGCCACGGGCAGACGCGCCACGTGACGGTCGGCCCGAGCCCGATCTGGTAGAGGTCGGCCTTCAGGCGCGCGCGCACCGTCCGGCCCGGCAGGTCCGTCGTGACGGACTCGCCGTAGTCGGTGTCCACGCGGTCGTCGCGCTCGGGCAGCGGCACGCCCGTGAAGTCGCGGCCGTCCGGGTCGTCCGGGTACGGACCGCCCTTGAAGAGCCACCAGTCCGTCCCCGTGCGCGTCGTGACGTGGCCCCCGCCGACGCGCCCGGCGGCGGAGGAGCGGATGTTCCAGTAGCCCGCGAAGCGCAGGTCGAGCGCAAACGAGACCGGTCCCACGTTCCAGACATCGTACCCCACGCGCGTCTTCAGCCCGAGCGGACCCTGCGTATCCGTCCCGTTGACGCGCGCCGCGCCGCCGCCCGGCGTGACCGTCGTCTCCGTGAAGGAGGCGCCGACCGCCCAGAGCGTGTCGCCGGGAACGTCGAGGTCGGGCTTCTCCACCGCCAAAGCGGGGTCGAAGTCCCCCGCGCCCGGATCGCGGTCGTAGTCCGTGCGCGTCGTCCCGCCGGCCACCGTCGGCACGGGCGCCGAACCGCGAATCGACGTCTTCACGCGCGACCGCCAGGCGGGTCCGGCCGAAACATGCCACCCTTCCGCCCGCGCCGCCGTCACGGACGCAAGAAGGAGAACGAGCGCCAGTCCAAGTTTCTTCGTCTTCATGTCCGCCTCCTCACTTCACCAGTTTCACGCGGAAGAACCCGGACGGCCCTTCGGGCGCGTCCACCTCCACCGTCAGCGAGCCGTCCGCCTCGTACGTGACGGCGCGCGGCACCAGGTCGGTCGGCGCGTCGCCGAGCGACGCCTGGTACGCGACGCGCAGACGCGACACGTCCACCTCGCCCCACGTCGACGCACGTTCGACATCGACCGAGAGGAACACCGTACCCGGCGCGGGGACGGCGAGCGCGCCGAGCGAGAGGCCCGCCACGACCGCATCCGTCCGCACCTCGAAGACGTCGTTACCGAAGTCCTGCGTGATCCGGTCGAGATAGTCCGCATCGCTCTCGAGCTCCTTGTTGAGGTGAATCGTCGGCTTCACCCCCGCGTCGTTGCCCGCGCGGCGGAACGGACGCTCGCCGACCGCCGGACGGCCGAGCACCTTGACATCCGTCAGCTTCCGGCAGTCCGCAAAGGCGTAGTCCCCGATCTGCACGACCTCGACCGGCAGGAAGACCTCCGTGAGCCCCGTCGCGGCAAAGGCGTAGCGTCCGATGACGAGTTCGCCCGCATCGGACGGCGACGCCCAGTCGCGGACGGGCGTGAACGTGAGGCGCGTCAGGGTCTTGATGCCCGAGAATGCGCGCTTGCCGATCCGCGTGCAGTAGGCGGGGAGCGTGAGCGCCGTCAGGCCGCTGGTCGAATTGGCGAATGCATAGTCCGCGATCTCCGTGACGGGATGGCCGCCCAGGGTGTCCGGGAGGACGAGGTTCGTGAC
>CAKULR010000074.1 GCA_934667295.1 uncultured Kiritimatiellota bacterium | reverse complement strand
TGGTACCCCGGTGCGGCGCGGAGGGTCAGGGTCCCCGCGCCCGTCTTTTCAAGGGTCGCCCCCTCGTCCACCGCCACGGTACACGCGGCGGCCTCGTCCACGTCCAGCACAAGGCGCGTCCCCTCGCCCTGCACGCACACCGTACACGCGAAGTCCGTCGGCGCGGTCAGCGTGGCGGACGCGGTGAACAGGGCATCGTCGTCCGCGCCGGGCCGGACGCCGCCGTCCCAGTTGGCATCCGTCGCCCACTGTCCATCGCCGGCCGCGCCCGTCCACGTCACCGTCGCCGCCAACGACACGCCGACGCCCAGCACCGCCGCCAACAAACATGCGCACTTGATCTGCATGGCAATCACCCTCCAAAACTTCAAATTTCTGTGTCCACGATGGAAATAGGATAACAGAACTGTCACCCCTTGTCAATGAGGGGGGGGGGGTAATTGCTAATTTAACGCAATCATTCGCTTATTTTTGCAACTATAAACACGCCAAGACGTTCCCTCAAAGCAGGGGGCCGAGGGTTTTCCGCGCTAGGGATTCTTGCGCTGCGAGTAGACGGGCGCGAGGGCGTCGTGGATGCGCCTGTAGCAGGTGTAGAGGTGGTCGTACTTCGCCGCCGCCACCGGGTCGGGCACAATCGTGCGGTCGACGTGCAGGCACTTCGCCACGGCGTCCTTCACGTCCGTGAAGACGCCGATGCCCGTGCCCGCGAGGAGGCACGCGCCGAAGGAGGCATCACCCGGCGTGGGCACCGCGACGGAGCAGTTGAACACGTTCGCCACGATCTCGCTCCACAGCTTCGACCGCGCGCCGCCGCCGATGAGGAAGATCCGCTTCACGGGCAGGCGCATCTCCTTCAGCGTGCCGTAGCAGTCGCGCAGCGAGAAGGCGACGCCCTCCAGAAGCGCGCGGCAGAAGTCGCCGCGCGTGGAACCGATGGAGACGCCGGTGAAGCTCGCGCGCAGGTTCGCGTCCCAGTACGGACAGCGCTCCCCCTGCAGGTAGGGGTGGAAGAAGACGCCGCGCGCGCCGATCTCGCTCGTCGCCGCCTCGGCGTCCATGACCTCGTAGAGGTTGCGCGCCGCGCCCGCCTGTTCCGCCTTGAAGAAGCAGTCGCGCATCCAGCGCTGGCAGAGCGCGGCGGCGTTCGTGGCGCTCACCGAGTACCACATGCCCGGCACGATGTGCGAGTAGGTGAGCGTCTTCGGGTGGGGGTGCGCCTCGGCGGTCATCGCGTTGACGTTGCCGGCGGTCGCGAGCTTGATGATGAGGTCGCCCGGCTCGACGGCGCCCGCGCCGTAGTCCTCCACCGCGCTGTCGCTGGAGCCGCAGACGACGGGCAGCCCCTCGGGGAGGCCCGTCGCGGCGGCGGCGGATGCGCTCGCGGGCCCGGCGACGTCGGTGGGGGCGATGAAGCCCGGCAGGGCGGCGCGCGAAAGGCCCGCGAGTTCCACAAGCTCGTCCGCCCAGTCGCCCTTCCTCATGTCGTAGAAGAGCGTGCCCTGCGCCTCGATGGGGTCGGTGGCGGCGTGCCCCGTGAGGAGGTAGCGCACGTAGTCCTTCACGAAGAGGACGTGCGCGGTCCGCGCCAGCGCCTCCGGCTCGTTCGCCTTGAGCCACATCATCTGCGGCAGCGTCCAGGTGGGGGCGGGCATCTGGTAGCAGGTGGAGAACACCTTCTCGCCCCAGCCGGCGCGCAGCGCGTCGCATTCGGCGGTCGCGCGCTGGTCGGTCCACATGATCGTGCGGCGCACGGGCCTGAACGCGGCGTCCAGCAGCACGGCGTTGTGGGTGGAGCCGTCGAGGGCGCAGGCGGCGACGCCCTTCAGGTTGACGCCCTTCGCGGCGAGCTTCCGCAGGGATTCCTGGAGCGCCGTCCACCAGTCGGCGGGCTCCTGCTCGCTCCAGCCGGGGTGGTCGTGCCAGGTCGTGTACTCCGTCGATGCCTCGCCGACGAACGAGCCGTCCGTGCCGAGGGCCGTCACCTTGCACCCGCCGGTGCCGTAGTCAATGCCAAGCAGCGTCTTCATTCAGACTCCCTTTCCGTTAACGCAGATCGCGAAGCATCTGCGTTCCATTCTCCCGCCTCAGAACTCGCTCGCGTCGCAGACGAGGTTGTCCATGATGTAGTCCTTGCGCTCGGGCGTGTTGGCGCCCATGTAGAACTTGATCGTCTTGTCGACCTCGCTGTCGTCCTGGCAGGCGACGGGCGTGAGGCGCATGTCCTTGCCGATGAAGTCCGCGAACTCCTCGGCGTTCAGTTCGCCGAGGCCCTTGAAGCGCGTGATCTCGGCGGTCTTGCCGCACTTGGCGATGGCCTTCTCGCGCTCCGCGTCGGTGAAGCAGTAGTACTGCTCCTTCTTGTTGCGCACGCGGAAGAGCGGCGTCTCCAGGATGAAGATGCGCCGGTCGAGGACGAGTTGCTTGTAGAAGCGCATGAAGAAGGTGACGAGCAGGTTGCGGATGTGGAGGCCGTCCACATCCGCATCGGTCGCGAAGATGATCTTGCCGTAGCGCAGATGCGCCAGGGTCTCCTCGATGTCGAGCGTCTTGATGAGGTTGAAGAACTCGACGTTCTTGTAGAGGACGTCCTTCGCGAGGCCGCAGGTGTTGAGGCACTTGCCGCGCAGGAAGAAGACGGCCTGGCGCTCGGCGTCGCGGGAGCGGTTGAGCGTGCCGCCGGCGGAGACGCCCTCGGTGAGGAAGATCATCGTGTCGCTGCCCTCGGGCTGGCCGGTCTTCCTGTCGATCTTGTCGAGCTTCAGGTGGCGCTTGCAGTCCTTGAGCTGCGGCACGCGCACGCTCACGGCCTGGCTGCGCTCGCGCGCCTGCTTCTTGATCGTGTTGAGCTGGCTGCGCAGCTTCGCGGTCTCCTCCACCTTCGCGACGAGCTTTTCGGCCTCGGCGGCGTTCTTGTGGAACAGCGCCTCGGCCTGCTTCTTGATCTCGGCGACGAGCTCGGCGCGGATCTCCGGCGAGCCGAGCTTCGTCTTGGCCTGTCCCTCGAAGGTCGGCTCCTGCATGCGGATCGCGATGGCGCCGATGATGCCCTCGCGCACGTCGTCGCCGTCGAACTTCTTCTTCGCGTACTCGTTGAGGGCCTTCGTGAGGCCCTCCTTGATGGCGGAGAGGTGCGTGCCGCCCTCGGTCGTGTGCTGGCCGTTCACGAAGGAGTAGTATTCCTCCGAGAAGCGGTTCGTGTGGGTGAAGACGAATTCGAGCGTCTTGGAGCGGAAGTGGAAGGGCTGGTAGACCTTCTCGAACTGCGCCTCGTCCTGGATGAGGTCGGCAAGCCCCTCGTCCGAGACGACCTTCGTGCCGTTGAGGTCGAGCGCGAGGCCGGCGTTGAGGTAGGCGTACATCTTGAGGCGGCGCATCACGTGCTCTTCGCGGAAGCGGAACTTCCTGAAGATCGTGGGGTCGGGCAGGAACTCCACGAGCGTGCCGTTGCGCTCGCCCGCGTCCTTGCATTTGCCGCGGTGCTTCTCCTGGAGGACGCCCTTCGCGAAGAGCGCGTCGGAGTATTCGCCGTCGCGCACGGCACGCACGTAGAAGCGGTCCGAGAGCGCGTTCACGGCCTTCGTGCCGACGCCGTTCATGCCGACGGAGAACTGGAAGCTCTCGGTGTTGAACTTGCCGCCCGTGTTGAGCTCGCTCACGCAGTCCACGACCTTGCCGAGCGGGATGCCGCGCCCGAAGTCGCGGATCGCGCACGCGCCGGAGTTCCAGTCGAGCCGGATCTCCACGCGGCGGCCGTAGCCCATGATGAACTCGTCGATCGCGTTGTCGATCACCTCCTTCAGGAGCACGTAGATGCCGTCGTCGTAGTCGCTGCCGTCGCCGGCGCGGCCGATGTACATGCCGAGCCGCCGGCGGATGTGCTCCATCGGGTTGAGGTGCTGGATGTTGTCGTCGTCGTATCGTGTCGCTGCCATGCCAACCTACCGCGCCCCCTAGTTGTTCCCCTGCAGGTCCTGGTAGGCCGTGCCGTTGAACGACACCTCCCGGCCCGAACAGAGCCACTTCGTCAGCTGTTCGGCGCCGCCGCTCTCGGGATACATCAGCTTCTCGACGTGTCCGTCGGCGAAGGCGACGTGCCCGGCGATCTTACCCGAGCCCTGGCGGGGGTTGAAGCCGATCGTCTCGGACGCATTCCGGTACTGGAGCACGCTGTCGCCCCGGTCGCCGCTCCCGTTCACGTTCGCCGTGAGGCCGCGCTTCGCGTCGGTGAGACCCTGGATCTCCGCGAAGAGCAGCACGCGGTCCGGCGCGCGGGAGACGTTCCGCTTCCTCGTCGTGTCGTAGGGATTCATGCTGCTGTGGCTGAGGCCGGTCCACTTCGAAAGCGGCGTGCCCAGTCCCGCGCTCGGCCACCCGAACGATTCGTTCATCACGTAGCTCCACCCGGGATGGCGCTTGTTCGCCTTCAGGCAGGCCGCGTCGTGCTCGGGGCACACGTACGTCTTCTCGGACTTTCCGCCGCACGCCCAGATGCAGCCGTTCGTCAGCGCGAAGCGCAGATTCTCGACGTTCGCCTCGCTGAAGGCGACGGCGGAACCGCCCGCCTTGCTCTTGTCGTTCTTGTTCGGGTAGTACCAGGAGATCCAGGCGTCGCGCGCGGGATAGGATACGCCGTCTTCGTACTTGGTGTACTTGAACGACCCCGCCGCCGGGTAGTTGCCGTCCTTCTCCTGCATCGTGAAGTTGAGCGTGGCGACCGCAAGCCCGCGCAGGTTGCTCATGCACTGGGTGGCGCGCGCCGCGTCGCTCGTCCCGCCCAGGAGACCCAGCATCACGGCGGAGAGGATGCCGATGATGCCGATGACGACAAGAAGCTCGATGAGCGTGAAAGCCGATTTGTTGCCTGTTTTCATGGCGCGTATTATCTCACGAATCGCGTGCGTGCGCAAGCGCGGAGTGTGTGCTATACTACCGCCCATGTCGCAGGAATGGAACATCAAGAGCCGCGGGCACGTCTGCACGATCTGCCAGAAGCCGCTCGTGGACAAGTCCCCGGTCGTCTCGGCCCTCCACGAACTCCCGGACGGGTACGAGCGCCTGGACTGCCACCCCGAATGCTGGAAGACCGCCCCGCGCGGCTGGGAGCCCTTCAGCCTCTGGGAGGGCGTCTACCTCGCCCCCCCGCCGCCCGACGCGCGCAAGGAGCCGCTGAAGAAGGAGACGGCGGACGATCTGCTGCGCCGCCTCGTCTCGCTCGACGACCCCGCCATGAAGAACGTCGTCTACGTGCTCGCGGTGATGCTGGAGCGCGCGAAGATCCTCGTCGAGCGCGACGCGCGCGAACAGGCCGACCACACGATCATCCGCGTCTACGAACACCGCAAGACCGGCGAGGGCTTCATCGTACTCGACCCGCGCCTCCGCCTCGAAAACCTCGCGGAGGTGCAGCAGCAGGTCGTCGCCCTCCTCTCCGGCACGATGACCCTCGGCGAGGTCAACGCCCCCGGCTGAAGTAGGCCCTGGCCTGTTCGGCGTCGCCCTGCTCCTCCATCAGCACGCCGAGGTTGTAGAAGGCCGTCTCGCACCCCGCCGCCGCCGCGCGCCGGAGGAGCGATTCGACGTATTCCGGCATGTAGAGGCGGCGGTTCGCGTCGCGCGCATGCAGTAGCGCGGCGAGGTTGTTCGCGGCGACGGGACTCTCCTTCACGCGCATCGCCGCAAGGGCCCGCGCCGCGTCGGGGAATTCGTCGAACCCCACGATCGGCCAGTCCTTCCGGCCGTCCCACATCACGAACTGGTAGTCGCGCGGACGCCCCTCGGCGCCCAGTTCGCTCGTGAGGAGCAGATACAGGCTGTCCGCGACCTTCCAGCCCGCGATCCAGCCCCCCACCGTGGCCGAGCCGCCGCCGAAGAGCCCCTTCTTCGTGAGGATGGCGAACTGGCTCCAGAAGTCCGGGTTCAGGTCCACCCGGTAGCCCGCGAGCGCCTGGACGGTCTTCGCGTCGCAGCGCGCGAACGTCACGTCCAACTGCATCACCGCCCAGTCCGAGAAGACCTTGTTCACGTAGGCGCACGCACGGGCGGACCGTTCGCGCGAAGTCCCGCCCGCGTCGTCCCGCTTCAGGACGTAGCCGCCGTCCTCCGTCCGCGCCAGCCCCTTTTCCAGCAGACTCTCGATCCGCGCCACGTCAAACGGCCACCGCTTCGGGTCCGCACCGGGATCGTTCTCCCACCGCATCGGCTTCGCGGGGGCCGTGAACCGCTCGCGCGCATCCAGCATCCGCGCGGCAAGCGACCGCGCCGGCATCCCGTCCGCCCCGCACACGCCGGCCATGAGCGCAACCAGCACGAGCATGCGCCCTGCATATCCCGTGACGGCCGGAATCCCTGACTTGTCCTTGAACATCATGCGGATATTGTATCATACGACGGCCCCGAGGAGAATCTGAACCACTGATAACACAGATCCTCGCTGCGCGAGACACAGATAAACACTGATTCATATCCTCCCATCTGTGTCGGGCGAAGCCCGTATCTGTGACATCTGTGGTAAAACATCCCCCTCCATTTTCACCACTGAACACACTGAAACCGCCTCCGGCGGTACACTGAAAACACGGGATGCCGTGCCCCTACATCTCCCAATGCTTTCTGTGTATTCTGTGTCGGCCGTAGGCCGTTCTGTGTATTCCGTGGTAGAAATCCGGACGCGACAAGCGCGTCCCTCCCGCATCTGCGCAAAACCGTCAGGATTCGCCCATCCGGGAGAGACGGGCTTGTCCCGTCCGTAATCACTCCCGTGTGTCCGTTCGCACCCCTCGGCCGCGCAGGAGCACGGCCCTCCCATGTGCACGTGGTAGATTCTCAACCATTGCCCTACATGCGGTAGGCCCAGTACAGGGCGTGGCGAGAAGAAGACCTCAGCCGCCACATTTGCCACACGGACGACCTTCCGTCTTCGTACAGGGGTAGCCTCGTGTCTTGCGGTAATTCTCGCAGCGTGCATTATGCCGTGCGCCCGAATTCGTCGAGAGCCAATATCCCGTCTCGGGCCAATCCTCGTTGACGGGCGCTGCGGTGCGTTGGGGGATGGGACCACGCCCGGCGAAATACTCCCTGCGCTCAGAGGGGGGCGTCGCCTCGTCCTCGAATGACGTTCCCACATGTGTCCGCCGTACGGAGGACGGCCCGCTCGAAGCCGTCTTCTTGACCCACCCGCCCGAACGACGTCCCGATTTGTCGGGATGCGTCCAATGGACAAGGCCCCCTTTCGCGTTGGCGATGAATTCTCCCCTGAACGAAACATCGTCGCCAACGTTCACGTCTTCCAAACGGGGCCATTCGTCAATGTTGTTCACGATGAGTACCGTCCGTCCATCTCCATCCGCGACGATGAATCTCTGATGGCACGGCGGAACGAGATCGTCCGGCAGAATCCGCGTAATGCGACCTGTCCCCGTCACCCATGTCCTGTCCTTGAACGTGGAGAACGAACAGTCCACGGTCTGGGTCGGTGTGTCTCCACGGTGACGGTGCTGGTGTGGTGCGGCCTCAAGAGGCATCCCCAGAATCCCACCGATCAGGAGCCAGACGACTCCACTCCGCATGGCGTTCCATAGTAGCTGCATGCTGTGTCTCATTGTTCCGCCTTCTCTCTTCTCCACAATCGTACAGTTCTGCAAGTGCCTCTCCAGTATACCATAGTATATGCCGTGTTGGCGAAGATTCCTGATCATGCGGCCACTCCATCCCCGACCACCCCCGTTGACCACTTTTTATAAAAAGTGGTCAACGGCCTCAATCGTAGAACACACCTCCGGCGACACCTGGAAGATTGCTGAAAGTCGAGGTCCTACATTCCTCAATACTTTCCGTGTGTTCTGTGACGGCCGCAGGCCGTTCCGTGTATTCAGTGTTCAATCTCCTCAGGGGAATTTGAACCACTGATAACACTGATCCTCGCTACGCGAGACACAGATGAACACGGATTCAATCCCTCTCATCTGTGCATATCCGTGTCGGGCGAAGCCCGTATCTGTGACATCTGTGGTAAAGAATCTCCCTCGTCGTTTTCACCACTGAACACACTGAAACCGCCTCCGGCGGTACACTGAAAACA
>CAKULR010000073.1 GCA_934667295.1 uncultured Kiritimatiellota bacterium | reverse complement strand
AACGGATGTCCGCCAGGTGCGCGTTCTCCATCTGCTCGGGCGACATGTACGCCGGCGAGCCGATGATGAAGCCGTTATCGGTGATTGCCGTGTGTCGCGTCTTCTCGTTCGCGAGGCGCGCGATGCCGAGGTCCGCGAGCTTCGGCGTCACGCCGTCCGCCGTGAACATGATGTTGTCGGGCTTGACGTCGCGGTGGACCACGTGGTGCGCGGCGACGGCGGCCAGCGCGCGCGCGACGCGCGACACGATGTCGCCCGCCTCCTCCACGGAGAGCGCGCCCCACTTCGTGAGCCGGTCGCGCACCGTTCCGCCGGGCACGTACTCCATCAGGATGTAGGCGTAGCCCGTCTCGGGGTCGCGCCCCACGTCGAAGACCTCGATGAGGTTTTCGTGGCGGACGGACATCGCGAGCTCGGCCTCGAAGATGAAGCGCTGCTTGAACTCCGGGTCGCTCTTCTCCATCTCGGGGTCGAGGATCTTCACGGCGAACTCGCGTCCGCTCGCATCGCCCCGGATGAGGTAGACGGCGCCCATGCCGCCCGCGCCCAGCAGCCGCACGACCGTGTAGTCGCCGAACTTGCCGCCGGGCTTCAGGAGATTGGGATTCGCCCCGGCGCTCATTTCGCCGCCGCCTCCGTCTCCTGCACGCGCTTCTCGGCGATCTGGCGCCGCACGCCGCGCAACACGCCGTTCGTCACCGCGAGGCGGTACCACTTCGCGGCGCGCAGACGGAAGGCCGCCGCGTCCGGGGCCGCCAGGCCGGCTGTCTCGGGATAACTCCACCAGCGGTCCGCCACGTCCGCCGTCGTGAGCCGCGTCACGCCCGTGCGGGGGTAGCGCCGTTCGAAGAGCGCCAGTTCACGGTCGCGCCCCTCCAGGCGCGAGAACTGCACCAGGGCGCCCGGCCAGTCCCCCAGGGCCACCAGCGCCACCGCATACCGCTCGCAGACGGCCGGGTCGTCCGGCGTCTGCCCGGCGGCCGCGCGCGCCGCCTCCACGGCACGCACCTTCTTCTCCACCACCGCGAGGCGCCCCAGGAACTCCTTCGCGCCCGCCACCTTCGCCGTCGCCTGGCGGGACAGCGCGCGCGACGAGAAGCGCGCCAGCGCCTGGGCGTACTCCACCCCGCCGACGCGCGTCATCCGGTCGTACAGCGCCTCCGCCGCCGCGATGTTCCCGCCCGTCAGGTACTGGCGGAACGCGGCACGCCGCAACAGATAGACCGCCGTGGCGTCCTCGGCGGTCCGCGCGTAGTCGAGCAGGGACCCCGCCAGCTCGTCGTGCGTCATGCGCCCGCGTTCGAGGGCCGCGTAGTCGGAGCGCGTCAGCTCCTCCACGCCCGCGCGCGTCGCCTCCAGCGCCTCGTCGGTTGGCACGGGTACGACCGCCCACGCCGCGAGCGCCGTGGCAAGGCCAAGCGCCAGAATCTGCCCGCGTCGTTTCACCGGCGGTCGTACCCCTCCGCCCTACTTCCCGAACTGCGTCTTGTCGAAGTTGAAGAAGATGAACCAGGGCAGGAAGCCGCCCTTGTTCACGCAGATGAGGCCGATCTGCAGCGCCGCGTGGTCCGCGCTGTTCACGATCGCCACCTGGCAGCCGTTGCGGAGGCTGTCCACGCGGCTGTAGCCGATCGCGTACTGGCACCCGGCCGTCACGTTCTTCGCCTTGTGCCAGAGCAGGTCCACCTGCGCGCCCGTCACCGTGTCCACTTCGCTCGCGACGCCCAGCACGCATCCCCTCACCTTCTGGTCGGAGAGGTTGGGCGAACCCGGCCACCAGCTCCACTTGAACTCGGCCTGGGCCGCGCACGCAAGCGCCAGCACGCCGGCAAACAGCATCTTCTTCATGTTCTGTCTCCTTGTTTGGACGGTATGTCCGTTACGTTTCAACAATCCGTTCGCCGCGCCTCAGCGCACGACGAAGTTGACCATGCGCTTCGGCACGGCGATCACCTTCACGATGGTCTTCCCTTCGAGGAACTTCGCCACGTCGGGGTTCGCCTTCGCGGCGGCCTCCATCTCGGCCGGCGTCGCCGCCACGTGTACCGTCACGCGCCCGCGCAGCCTGCCGAGCACCTGCACGGGGATCTCGACCTCGTCCTCCACGAGGGCCTTGGGGTCGAACGCCGGGAACGGCTCGTAGGCGAGCGTCGTCGCGTGGCCGAGGACCTGCCACAGCTCTTCGCCGAGGTGCGGCGCGAACGGCGCGAGGCACAGCACGAACTTCTCCGCCGCCTCGCGCGGCAGGTCCTTCCCCTCGCCCGCAAAGGCGTTCACGAACACCATCATCGCGCTGATGGCGGTGTTGAAGTTCATCGCCGCAAGGTCCTCGTCCACCTTCTTGACGGTCGCGTTCAGCGTCTTCGCCTCGGCCTTCGTGAGCGCGCGGTCAACGACCGGCTGCTCCGTCACCATCTTGTTGACACGCTTGAGGAAGCGGTAGACGCCGTCGACGCCCTTCGTGTTCCAGGGCTTCACCGCCTGCAGCGGACCCATGAACATCTCGTAGAGGCGCAGGGAGTCGGCGCCGTAGTCGCGGATCACGTCGTCGGGGTTGACGACGTTCTTGAGCGACTTCGACATCTTCGCCGGGAACTCCGTCAGCTCCTCCAGGTCGGCGTCGGCGGGCTGGGCGGCGGCCTCGTCAGCAAGCTCCTTCGGACCGAACGGCTTGCCGTCCTTCCACACGATCTGGTCCATCGGGATGAGGACGCCGCGCCTGTTCTTGTAGGCGAGGCCGAGGATCATCCCCTGGTTGACGAGCTTCTGGAACGGCTCGGGCGTCGGCACGAGGCCGAGGTCGAAGAGCACCTTGTGCCAGAAGCGGGCGTACAGGAGGTGCAGCACGGCATGCTCCGCGCCGCCGACGTAGAGATCGACCGGCAACCACTTCTTCAGCAGCGCCGGGTCGGCAAACGCCGTGTCGTTGTGCGGGTCGATGTAGCGCAGATAGTACCAGCAGCTGCCCGCCCACTGCGGCATCGTGTTCGTCTCGCGCATGCCCTTCCGGCCCGTCTTCGGATCGACCACGTGGACCCACTCGGTCGCCTTCGCGAGCGGCGGTTCGCCCGTGCCCGTGGGCTTGTAGTCCGCAAGCTCCGGCAGCGTGAGCGGCAGGTCGCCCTCGTCCACGAGGCTCTGCGTGCCGTCCTCCCAGTGGATGACGGGGAACGGCTCGCCCCAGTAGCGCTGGCGGCTGAAGAGCCAGTCGCGCAGCTTGTACTGCGTCTTCGCCTGGCCGACGCCCTTCTCGACGAGCCACGCGATCATCGCCTTGCGCGCATCGTCGACCGAGAGGCCGTTGAGGAAGCCCGAGTTGACCATCACGCCCGTCGCGATGTCGGTGAACGCCGTTTCGCCCGTGTAGGGAACGCGCGCCGCATCGGACGCAGCAAGCTGCGTCCCTCCCGCGTTCGCCGTACCCGTCACGTCCGCATTCGCCGTATCCTCAACGGGAGGGACGCAACTTGTTGCGTCCGTCGCCCCCGCGCCCGCCTTCGCGACGACCTGGTAGATTGGCAGGTCGAAGACCTTCGCGAAGTCGAAGTCGCGCTCGTCGTGTGCGGGCACGGCCATGATCGCGCCCGTGCCGTAGGTCGCGAGCACGTAGTCGGAGATGAAGAGCGGCAGCGCCTCGCCGTTGACGGGGTTGACGCCCTTCACGCCCTCCAGCCGCACGCCCGTCTTCTCCTTGTTGAGCTCGGTGCGTTCCAGGTCGCTCTTGGAGGCGGCCTTCTTCTGGTAGGCCCGTACGGCGTCCGGGTTCCTGATCGTGCCGTCCGCCAGCCACTTCTCCACAAGCCGGTGTTCCGGCGACAGCACCATGTACGTCGCGCCGAAGAGCGTGTCGCAACGGGTGGTGTAAACAGTAATAACATCCTTGGGCAGGGGTTCGGGGCCGCCAGAGGCCCCGTCCATTCCGGTCCCGTCCTTCGCCACCCGAAACTCCACCAGCGCGCCCTCGGACTTCCCGATCCAGTTGCGCTGCATCTCCTTGATGCCCTCGGGCCAGTCGAGCGTGTCGAGCCCCGCGAGCAGCTTCTCGGCGTAGGCGGTGATGCGCAGCATCCACTGGCGCATCGGGCGGCGGATCACGGGGTGGTTGCCGCGTTCCGAGCGGCCGTCGATCACCTCCTCGTTCGCGAGCACCGTGCCGAGCGCGGGGCACCAGTTCACGGGCACTTCGGCGACGTAGGCGAGGCCCTTTTTGTAGAGCAGTTCGAAGATCCACTGCGTCCACTTGTAGTACCTGGGATCCGTCGTGTTGACCTCGCGGTCCCAGTCGTAGCTGAAGCCGAGCGCCTGGATCTGCTGGCGGAAGCGGTCCACGTTCTTCTTCGTGGTGATCGCGGGGTGCGTGCCGGTCTCCACGGCGTACTGCTCGGCGGGGAGGCCGAAGGCGTCCCAGCCCATCGGGTGGAGCACGTTGAAGCCCTTCATGCGCTTGTAGCGGCAGAGGATGTCCGTCGCCGTGTAGCCCTCGGGGTGGCCCACGTGGAGGCCCGCGCCCGACGGGTAGGGGAACATGTCGAGGCAGTAGAACTTCGGCCTGTCCGCCGTGGCGTCCGTCTTGAACGTCTTGTTTTCCAGCCAGTACCTGCGCCATTTCGCTTCAATGGCGCTGTGATCGTAGTCGCTCATTTTGACCTTTTCGCATTTACCAATCAAGCCGCATTCGCCCAGTCTTCTTCTCAGTGGTAGGTGGAGTCGGCCTTGAGCATTTCGGTCGTGTCGTAGGCCGGAGGCTCCGCGTTGAGCATCCACTTGTAGAAGATCGGCAGGTCGGGGAAGTCGTGCCACCCGTTGTAGAAGCCGGGCGAGCTCGTGGCGTGCGGGTCGCTGATCTCGATCCGCGCCTCGCAGTTCGCGTCGAAGGAGTCTGGTCCGAACACGAACCAGCGCAGCGGGTAGAACTTGTCCCGCACGTCCTCCTTCTGCAGGGCGCCGCAGATCTTGAACGTCGCGCTCGTCCAGTTGCTGCTGCCGTCGTAGCCGAAGCTGCTGCTGCCGGGCTCCAGGCCCTGGATGCGGTCCGGCGCGTAGCCCACGTTCGTGAGGCGGTTCGTGATCATCAGCGTCACGACCATGCGCACGTTCGTGAGCGAGCCGACCGTCTCGTCCTCGCGGGGCACGGGGGCGACCGCCGCGTCCCCCAGACCGCCCATGCCGGCCTTCAGCACCCACCCGTCCTTGGTCGGGTCGATGTTGAGCCAGTACATGTCGCGGATGTCGAGGTCGCCCGTTTTCTGGTTCGCCAGATTCCACTGTTCCGCCTTGTAGATGCCCGCGAGGTCTTCGCCGAACGAGGCGAGCCAGGCCATGATCGCATTGTAGTAGGGGTCGTCCCGGTTCAGGCCGGCGTCCACCACGTCCTGGGCGGGCTCCTCGTCGACGGTCACGTTGACCGTCTCCTGCACGTCCCTCAGCTGGAGCGTCCACGTGTGCGCGGGCCGGTCCGAGCGCGAGCCGCGCCCACGGGCCTCGGCGATCACGGTGTCGTTCGTCCTCACCTCGCCGATCTGGTACCACGGCTCGGTCGTGTAGACGATGTTCGTGGAGTCGCCCTTGCGGATGATCACCACGGCGGCGCGGTTCGTGTTGGCGCCCACCCGCTGGCTGATGTGCGGACCCAGCACCGTCGAGTAGATCCACACGTTCGTGCCGTTCGGCTGGAGGAACCAGTCGCCGTCGATGTCCTGCGGCGTGCCGTCCGCCAGGCGGTTGAGGGCGGACGCCGTGGCCACCATGTGGTTCGTCCAGCAGGAGGCGTCCTCGCCGTGGCTGCGGAACACGCCGAGCGTGCCGCCCACCATGTCCTCGCCCGCGAAGAACCAGTGCGAATCGGCACCGTCCGCCGCCTTGGCCTGCGCGAGCAGGTTCGTGCCGCTCGCAAGGTATTCGAGCGGACCGCCCAGGTAGGTGTTCGTGCCACTGAAGATGATCTGGTGCTCGATGACGCCGCTCGGGCGCACGAGCGCAAGGCCGTAGGCTTCGTAGTTGCGCAGGTTGCCGTCGGTGAGGGAGAGGGAGGCGTTGTTCATCCCCGTGCTGTCCGTCGGCGTCCGCAGCCAGGAGCCGTCCGCCTCGGGCACACGGCCCTGGAGGAGCGCGGCCGGGCTGCGCAGCGCCACGAAGGTGTAGTGGTTCGTCGAGTCGACGCCGGGGCGCGATCCCGTCTTTGTGGTGACGCGCGCGTTCCCGCTGCCGAAGCGGGCGATCGTCCCGCGCTTCACGTTGCGGTCCAGCAGGTCGATGCGCCAATCGGTGAGGTCCGCGCCCTGCGGCACCGCGATTTCGACGAACTGGTTCGCGTAGTCGTCCGTCGTGCCCGTGTCGCAGATGTTGACCTCGTTCAGCCACGCGCGCTGCGGCGAGATCGAGTCGAGGATCGTGTAGCCCGCGAAGCGGTTCGCCTGGCCCGAGCCGTACGTCTCGTTCAGGTTCTTGATGCCGTAGAACCAGCTCGGCGGACCCCACTCCGTCGCGTCGAGCCCGTGGACGTGCGGGATGCCCTGCCGGTCCTTGTACTCCGCCCACAGGTAGTACTGCCACACGTTGTTCGGGAAGGTGCCGTTCGGCGTCATGTCCGGGCCGATCACGCTCGCCGCGTTGTTGTAGGTGCTGCGGAAGACGAGGTTGGAGGACACCTTCTCCAGCTGCACCGTGATCGCGCCGGGCCGGTCCTTCCACTGGTCGTAGCCCCACGGCGAGACGCCCCGGTAGAAGGAGGCGTACACGACCACGCTCGACGCATCCAGCTCGTCGCTCATCTGCTGCGGCTCCACCTTCGCCTGGATGCCCCAGCTCTCGCCGAGGATCGGCTGTTCGCTGAGGTCGGTCACGTTCGTGACGGGATGGGCCGGGATGTCGCCGATGTGCGAGCGGAAGGGCCGCACGTCGCGGAAGACGAGGCGCGGCACGATCGGCTCGCTCGCCGTGATCTCGTCCACCCACACGCGCTGGATCGGCGTCACGGGCGGCTTCTCCCAGTCCGCCGGGCTCGCGGGGACGCGCCCGTGCCGCGAGCCGTTCACCTCCAGGCGGATCGCGTAGACCTTCGTGTTGTCGTCCGTCGTCGCCCACCGGTACGTCTGGTATGTCGTGTTCGTGATCTCGTAGGTGGCGAGCGCCGTCCAGTCCTGGGGGTTGTCGACCTGGTAGGAGTCCGGCTCGCTCGAACCGAAGAGCGTCACGTACGAACTCACCGTCTGGTTCGTCGTGAACGTGCGGGCGCGGAACGTCACCGTGCCGATGCCGTTCGTGAGGGGCGGGCTCTGCACGAAGGAGTTGTTCTCCTTGTACTCCTCCTCCAGATCGGGCTGCGAAAGCCCGATGCCGCGCGCGTCGGCGGTCTCGTTGTCGCGCCGCAGCGCCGAGAAGTTCAGCGAGCCGGAAAGCCCCTCGGGCGAGTCGAAGAGGTAGGCGTACTGCTTGTCCTCCGTGTTCCAGCCCTCGGTGTGGAGGTTCCACCCCCACCACGACCGCAGGTCGAGCGCGGGCTCGTTGTAGCAGGAGATCCGCGTGATCGTGATCTTGCCGTAGTCGACGTCGCGGTCCGGCCCCTCGTCCGCCAGCGACTGCGCGAGGACCTCCGGGGCCATGACGAGGCGCATGAAGCCGAGCACCGGCGCGCGCAGGCTCATGTAGTGCGTGCGGGTGCCGGACAACAGCTCCTTCGCGGTCATCCCCTTGAAGGAGAAGTTCGTGACGGTGACCCAGTTGGCGTTCTCGAAGTTGTTCGTGACCGGCGGCTCGCGCGTCAGGGCCACGGTCATGCTGGAGAGCCCCTGCATGCGCGAACTGTAGGTGCCGTTCGTGCCGATGCACGTCTGCAGCAGCAGCACGCAGTTCGAATCCGCATTCACGTAGTTGAAGCTGAGCATCGACAGGCCCTCGGCCAGATAGGGCGACCGCAATCCCATCGCCACCTCCGCCGTGCCGCGCGCCGGCTGCAGCGTGCAGATCATGCTCGAATTCCGCGCGCGCAGGATCACCGTGCCGCAGCCGCCCCTGCCGCCCGCCTGGGTGCCCGTCGCGCCGGAGTGCGACCCGCCGCCGCCGCCGCCGCCAAGACCGTCCACGCCGTCGAGGCTGCCCGGTCGGCTCTGCGCCCGCGCGTCGAGGCCCG
>CAKULR010000072.1 GCA_934667295.1 uncultured Kiritimatiellota bacterium | reverse complement strand
GTACGGCCCGGCCGCCCGGAGGTGCGCCTCTTCCCGAACCGCGCCGTCCTCAACGACGTCGGCGTCTCGCCGGACGCGCTCGGCCTCACGCTGCGCGCGTCGCTCGCGGGCCTCACGCCGGCGACGTTCCCGAAGGGCGACCGCTCCTACGACGTGCGCGTGCGCCTGAAGGGCGAGGAGGGCGTCGAGCAGATCCCGGCGCTGAACTTCCCGGGGCCGGACGGCGTGCCGTTCGCGCTCGGTGCGCTCGCGACTGAACGGCGGCGGCTCCAGCGCGTGCAGATCGTCCGCAGCGACAAGCGCCGCGCCGTGACGGTCTACGGCGACGCGGCGGAAGGACGCGGCCTCGGACCGGCCATCGACGCGATGGAGCGGATCGCCGCGTCGAAGCTCGGCCCCGGCATGGACACGAAGCTCGGCGGCACCGCCGAGCTGATGGGCGAGACGGTGGACGAGTTCAAGTCCGTCACCGTGATTGCCATCGCGCTCACGTACCTGCTGCTCGCGGCGGTGCTGGAGTCGTGGCTGCAGCCGTTCGTCATCCTCTTCACGATTCCGTTCTCGTACCTCGGCCTGTTCGCGGCGATCCGGCTGACGGGCACGACGCTCTCGATCTTCGGACTCCTCGCGGGCATCATGCTCGTCGGCGTCGTCGTGAACGCGGCGATCCTGCTGATGGACGAGCGGTCGAACCTGCTGAGGGCGGGCGTGCCGAACCGCGAGGCGGTGCGGCGGGCGGCGGCGACGCGGTTCCGGCCGATCCTGATGAGCTGTGCGGCGGCGCTGTTCGGCATGCTGCCGATGGCGTTTGTCGGCGGCTTCGGCGCGGAGCTGCGCCAGTCCATCGGCATCGGCTCGGTGGGCGGCATCCTCGTCTCGTCGCTCGTCTCGCTCTACTTCATCCCCTGCCTCTGCGCGCTCGGAAAGGGGAAGTCCTCCGCCACATGAGCGGTCCTGCCAGGCTGTCGGACATTATGGTAGAATGGCGGCAGATGGATTCCAGGAGAACAATGGATGGATGCGATGGATGATCAGACGAGACTGGCCGACTTCGACGGTTATCTACGGGCGAAGGAACCGGGGATGCGCGAGAAGGCGTATGCCTGGAAGACGGCCATAGGCCTGCAGAAGGTCGATGGCCTTACGCCGTCGGGCTATCTGATTGAGACCGCGCGGCGAAACATCGAGGGAGAGATCAGTCTGGCCGAATCGCGTGCGCTTGTCACGGACTACCACAAGGCCAAAAAGCGTGCGCGTGGTGATGCCGCCGATCGTCTGGCCGAGGCGGACCTTGTTTCGCAGCATATCACGGAGGTTCTTTCGGAGTCCTCCTTCACGTTTTCCCCGGAGGAACTGGTGTCGATTCACCGTCGGCTGTTCGAGGGGGTATTCGCGTTCGCCGGACGGATCCGTGACTATGACATCACCAAGGCCGAATGGGTTCTGAAGGGTGACACGGTTCACTACGGTGCGGCCTATCGGTTGCTTGAGACGCTGGCCTTTGACTTCGGGCAGGAACGCGCATTCTCGTACATGGGTCTTTCGGAAACCGAGATCGTACGCCATGTTTCACGGTTCGTTTCCAACCTCTGGCAGATTCACGCCTTTGGCGAGGGGAACACGCGCACGGTCGGGGTCTTCACGATTAAGTATCTGCGGACGCTTGGCTTTGACGTCAACAACGATGTGTTTGCCGAGAATGCCTGGTATTTTCGCAATGCCCTGGTGAGGGCGAATTATACGAACGTCCCGAAGGGGATAGAGGAGACCACGGTCTATTTGGAGAAGTTCTTCCGGAACCTTCTCCTGGGAGAACGGAACGTCCTGCAAAGCCGCTATTTGGTTGTCGGCGGATGGAGGGGGAGGGAGAATGCAGATGACCCTACAAGTAGCCCTACAAGTAGCCCTACAAGTAACGTTGGCCGTGGGCTCGTCCTGTCTGCGCAGGTGAAGCGCCTGCTGGCCGTGATGGAGGGGGAGATGTCGCGTATCGCGTTGATGCGGGCACTCGGGCTCAAAGACCGTGTGACGTTCACGGGGTCCTATCTCGCGCCGGCGCTGAAGGTGGGGCTTGTCGAAATGACGCAGCCTGGCAGTCCCCGTTCACCGACACAGCGCTATCGCCTGACGGTGCTTGGCGTTTCACAGCGCGGAGGCCGACAATCAACCTGATTTAATCCCGATTTAATCGTGTTTCGCGTTGGCGTGGTCCGTTTTGTGGTATAATCGCGCCTATCTGTCATCCCAAAGGAGCAAGCATGAACCGCATCATCCTCAATGAAACGTCGTACCACGGCGCGGGCGCCGTGACGGCCATCGTCACCGAGCTCGCGAACCGCGGGCTGAAGCGCCCCATCGTCTTCTCCGATCCGGACCTCCTCAAGTTCGGCGTCACGAAGAAGGTGACGGACCTTCTCGACAAGGCGAAGGTGCCGTACACGGTCTACAGCGACATCAAGCCGAACCCCACGATCGAGAACGTGAAGAACGGCGTCAAGGCGTTCAAGAAGGCGAAGGCCGACTGCATCATCGCGATCGGCGGCGGGTCCTCGATGGACACGGCGAAGGGCGTGGGCATCATCGCCGCCAACCCGAAGTTCGCGGACGTGCGCTCCCTGGAGGGCCTGTCCCCCACGACGAAGCCGTCGAAGCCGATCTTCGCCGTCCCCACGACGGCCGGCACGGCCGCCGAGGTGACGATCAACTACGTCATCACCGACGTCGAGAAGAAGCGCAAGTTCGTCTGCGTCGACCCGCACGACATCCCCGTCGTCGCGTTCGTCGACCCCGACATGATGGCGACGATGCCGAAGGGCCTCACGGCGTTCACGGGCATGGACGCGCTCACGCACGCCATCGAGGGCTACATCACGAAGGGCGCCTGCCCGATGACGGACATGCTGCACCTGGAGGCGATCCGCCTCATCTCCCTCCACCTGCGCGACGCCGTGGCGAACAAGCCGAGCGGCCGCGCGGGCATGGCCCTTGGCCAGTACATCGCCGGCATGGGCTTCTCGAACGTGGGCCTCGGCGTGGACCATTCGATGGCGCACGGCCTCTCCGCGCTCTACGACATGCCGCACGGCAAGGCGTGCGCGATCCTGCTGCCGACGGTGATGAAGTTCAACGCCCCGGCGACGGGCGCGCGCTACCGCAATATCGCCGTCGCGATGGGCGTGAAGGGCGTCGAGAAGATGACGCTCGCCCAGGCGCGCAAGGCGGCCGTCTCGGCGGTCGAGAAGCTGGCGAAGGACGTGGGCAGCCCGCCGGACCTCAGGGGCGTCCTCAAGAAGGAGGACGTGCCGTTCCTCGCCGAGTCGGCCTACGCCGACGCCTGCCGCCCGGGCAATCCGCGCGACTGCGACGTGAAGACCATCGCGAAGCTCTACACGTCGCTTCTGTAGGACGCGGCTAGCGCAGGATCAGGAGCGTGCCGGCGCGGATGAGCCACAGGGCTTTTCCGCGCCGGCTGATTGTTGTCCCGCCGCCCGCGCCGTCCACGCGCCACGCCGGCGTGCCGAGCAGGTCGCCCGTCCAGTCCAGCACCTTGGCCTCGCCCTTCGGGAGCGGCCGGGGCGCGAACTGCACCGTGCCGAGCGCGGCGTCGCCCGCCACGGAGAAGAGCGGGAAGTCGGCCGCGTTTTCGCCGGACCACGTGCGCGTCCAGTCCACCGTGCCCGCCGTCTCCAGCGCGCCCAATTCGAGCGGCGCCGCCGCGTGTTCGAGGCGCGTGCCGTCCGCCATCGCAAGCGCGGTCGCCACATCCGTGACGGGCGTCGCGGGCGTGCCGGCGAGCCAGTCGGGCGGCGTGGCGGACCCCTCGCCCTTGTTGAGCCACTTCGTGCGCAGGTAGGCGAAGAGGTCGGCCTCCTCGTCCTCCGTGAGCGGCTGGGTTGTCACGATGAACTCGCCGATGTCGCCGAACCAGCAGCGGTTCGCGGCGTTGCCCTTGTTGTACCACTGCGGCTTTCCGCCCGTGCGGATGCGGGAGCCGAGGTGGACGAGGTCGATGTCGCAGGGCTCGGCGTCGTAGTCCTGTCCCTTGACCCAGCGCGTCACGCGCGCCACGTCCGTCGCGTTCGTCTCGTAGGCGGCGAGGTAGCCGTTCGTGAGGCTGTGGAGCACGAAGAGGTAGGGCTCGCCCGTCGGAGGCGTCGTGACGGTGGGCCCCGTGTTGCCGAGGTCGACCGTGGCCGTCGTTGCGGCGTATTCCGAGATGTGGAAGGCTCCGGACAGCGCTTCGTCCGAGTGGTCCGCCGTCACGCGCGCGAGGGCGTAGGGGCTCGCCCACTTGCCGAAGCCGCCCTCGGTCGCCGTTTCCGGCGTCGTCGCCCATGCGGTCCGCCGCGCGACGAGGTAGACGCTGATCGAACGCGGTGCCACGCGGTTCGTGTAGCTCTCCAGCGCGAGGCAGGAGTTGCCGTCGAAGGCGAGGACGGCGCGTCCGTTGAGGCCGTCTTCCTTCAATGCGGGGCCGGGCGGCACCTGGCCCGCGTCCGCCCGCGTGCTGAGGCGGAACGCACCGCCCGCCGAACCCCTGTTGACGAGGTTCGTCACGCGGCCGTCCGCGTCGAGCGTGCGCGCGGTGGCGTCCGCCGCGTCCACCCACACGTCCACGCGCGAGGCGAGGCGTCCGGACGCGAGGGCGAGCGTGCCCTCGCGGACGTCCAGGGCGAGGCCGCCCGTCGCGGCGCCGCCGTAGCGGAGCGTGCCCGCGCCCTCCTTCACGATGCCGTGCGCCGTGCCGTCCGTCTGCGCGCCGTTCAGGACGAGGTCGGCCCGCGCGTCCGCCGGAACGGAGATCCGCGTGGCGCCGGCCATCGCGTTGTCCCCGGCCCCGGGAAGGGCCTCCGCCGTTCCGAACCACTGGTTGTGCAGATAGGCGTTGATCGCGTCGCGCTCCGCGTCCGAGAGCCGCCGCGAGAAGACGAGCATTTCGCCGATCTCGCCGAAGTACATGCGGTTCCACCCGCCGAACACCTGCGGCGCGCCGTTGCGCAGACGCCCGCCCACGCAGACGCGGTTGATCTGGCACTTGTACGCAATGTCGCCCTTGGCCTGCGTGATGGCACCTGTCACGCACTGGAAGGCGTCCGGCATCCACAGGGCGGTGGAGGCCTTTTGGAGGTCGGCGTCGCGCCAGGAGTAGGTGAGGTAGGGTTTCCCGATTTCCATGCCCGCGCCCGAAATGGTGAGGTCCTGTCCGCCGTAGGTCTTGAAGTAGTCAAGTGTCGTCTCGCTGCCGTGCTGGTAGGAGAGGCCGCCGTAGACCTGGTTGTCGTCCTTTGTGGGATCCGAGGAGGAGGTCGGATTGCGCGCCGAGAGCGAGAGGGGACCGCCCCAGCGGCCCTTGTTGCTCTTGCCCTCCCAGCTCGTCCAGCGCGAGACGAGGAACACGCTCACCGCCGCGCCGAAGTTCGTGTAGGCCGCCGTCGTGAGGGCGTTCGTGCCGTTGAACGCGAGCGAGCCGAGTCCGTTGATGCCGTTCGCCGTGAAGGTGGGGACGGCGGCGTAGACACCGTCCTGGCCCTCGGTCGCCCGCGCGAACGTGCCGCCGAGCGTGCCGAGGTTCGGCACGGACTCGATGCGCGCACCGTCCGGTACGCGGAGGCGCGCGGCGTCGAGCCAGAGTTCCGCCGAGGCGCAGAGCGCGTTCACCGTGTCGAGCTTCGCCGCGAGGCGCGCCGTGTCGTCCAGCACGAGCCGGGCGACGGGGGCGACGCGCACGGTGGCCTGTTCGCAGACCGTCACGCCGGGCCCGAACGCCGCCGTGCCGTTCCGCACGTCGAGCACGCCGGTGAGGGAGAGGGGCCGGAGGAAGCGGACGGTTCCCTCGCCTTCCTTGACGAGGCCGCTTGCGAGGGTGGCGCTCGCCGACCGGCGGCCCGGGCAGATCATGGCGTCCACCTCGAACGTCGCGCCCGCCCGCACGTCGAACACCGTCTCGAAGGGGGCTCCCGTCGCCGCGTTGTAGTGCCCCGCATGGCAGGCGCGGGCCTCCAGGCGGGCGGGGCGCCCGTCGTTCGACGGCAGCACCGTGACCGTGCCGTTGAGGCCGAAGCCCTTCCAGGCCGTGCCGCCCTCCAGGGGCAGGCGGTCGCCCGTGAACTGCCCGTAGCCCGCGCGGAGCGTGCCGCCCCGCAGCGTGACGTCCCCGATGGGGAGGTGGACGTTGGCGGCGGCGGTCTCGAAGGCCGCCCCCTCGTGGATCTCCAGGACGAGCGCGGGCTTCGCGCTGTAGGTGGAGAAGGCGTCGCCCGCGAAGGCGCGAAGCGTCCCCTCGTGGACGATCCAGCGGGTTCCCGCCGCAAGCGAGGTGAAATTCGCGTCCATGCGCCAGAGTCCGCCGCCCGTCTTGGTGAGCGTCCTACCCGAGCATTTGAAGGAGGAGGGGTTGAAGCCGAGGGTCACGCCCGCCGGGATGTCCAGCGTGGCGGCGCCGTCGAAGGTGATCGACGCGCGTCCCAGCGAGAAGCTGTTCAGGATCCGCAGCCCGGCGCCATCCGCCACCGTGGCGGTGCCCGAACCGAACGAGGACTCGTCCGTCACGCTCACGAAGCCCTGCCGGATGTCGAGTTCGCCGTAGGCGGCGCTGATCCCGGCGGGCAGTTCGAGCGTGCCGTCGCCGGTCTTCACCACGCGCGTGCGGGAGGTGTCGAGGCCGTCGACGAGCGGCACGGAGGAGGTGCCCGTCACGGAGACGGTCTCCCCCGCCGGCACGTTGACCGTCACGGTGCCGCCGTTCAGGACGAGTTTGCCGTCCACGATCGGCTCGGATGTGGAGCCGGACGTGCCGCCCGCCACGGTGAGGCCCGCGGGAAGCGGATCCGGCAGGGTCGCGGACCCGTCGCCCGCGAGCGTAAGGGTGTGGGTCCCCTGCACGCGGAGGTCCGAAAGGTCGAGGTGGATGCCGAGGGCCACCGTGAGCGTCACGTCGCCCGCCACGGTCACGGGCCCCGTGCCGAACGCATCCTCCGCGCCGACGGCCACCGTGCCGCCCTCCAGGAAGGTGCCGCCCGTCCATTCGCCGGACTTGAGCAGATAGAGGGCGCCCGCGCCGCGCTTGACGATGCTGCAGGGAACCCGTTCCCAGCCGTTGGCTGCGTAGCCGTCGCGCAGCGTGCCGTCGAGGATGAGCGTCGCATCCGCGTCCACCGTGACGAGGCAGTTCGTGTAGATGTGGTGCCCCACGAAGCCCTTGTAGCCGACCTGCACGCGGCTGGGCGTCGCGGCGGCATGGGCCGTGATACCGCCGCAGAAGGCGGCGTCCGCCCACTGGCCGATCGCGCCGGACGTGCTCTTGAACGTGCCGCCCGTGAGTTCCACCGGACCGACGACGCCGTGTCCGCCGCCGTGGTGGTAGACGGCCCCCTCGCGCACGTCGAGCGTCACGTTCGTGTTGGCCGTGGCGTGCCCGCCCCAGAAGTCGCTGTCACGGCACTGGAACATCCCCTCCTCCACGATGAAGCGGGTCCGCGCGGCGGCGGGCTTCCCGACCTTGCCCGTGTAGAACGTGCCGGGGCCGCGCTTGACGAGCGTGTGCCCCACGGCCCCCGCCACGAGCCGTGCGCCGTCGGCCTCCACCGTCTGGCCCGCCGCGACGCTCACGACGCCCGTGCCGTCGAGCGTATAGGTTTTCTTCAGGCTGTTCGCGTCCCCCATGAGCGACTGCGTGAACGCGATTCCGCCCTCTTTCGTGAGGACGACGTTCGCCGCCGTCTGCCCGTCGCTGTCCAGGTCGCTCTCGACGGCAACCGTGACGAGGTCGTCCGCAATGGTGCGCACGCCATCCGTCACGGTGTTCGACGCCAGCACGGCCCCCGCCCACGCGGTGGCCAGAAGACACAGTTTCGTCACGTTCGCCATGTTTCCTCGTTTTCCTTTTACGCCATAAAAACAAAACGAGAATATTTTACCCCCCCCCCTGCGAAAAATGTCAATGATAAAGTTTGGATTTTTTTGCCCTGCGCAACCTGCCGGCCCGTCCTGTACAACCTGTTGGCCCGGCGCGCGATGTACCCGCGCCGCCTCGGCGCGTGGCGTCCACTTGGTCCCACCCACCTGGCTCCGCCGTTGGTAGGGGCCGACGTCCTCGGCGGCCCGCTCCACCCGCCCGACACTCCGCACGTGGCTCGCCGGTCGTCCACCCCGCGCCGGGGGCGGGCCGCCGGGGACG
>CAKULR010000071.1 GCA_934667295.1 uncultured Kiritimatiellota bacterium | reverse complement strand
CCGTGTTAACCGGCCGGAGGCGGGGCAGGGTGTTTTTTACCACCGAACACACAGAACGGCCGAAGGCCGTCACTGAACACACGGAGCGTGTTGGGGATGGAGGGTGAGTTCAGTGGCTTCAGTGTGCCGCGAAGCGGCTTCTGTGTGTTCTGTAGTGTGAACGGACGCGACGGAGCGCGTCCCTCCCGGATAGAACTGTTCGGATGCCACGCGCCGAGGGCGGCGCGGGTACATTGTGCGCCAGGGTCAGACAGATACCCCATCCCCATTCCAATCCCACACCGTTCCGAAACGAAATCCCACAATCATTCCACCTTCATCCTTGGATGAGATTTTCATGCGTAAGATTCTCTTCCAACAACACGGATGATATAACATATGAATAGAACGAGACTACAGCCGGATAACTGATTTAAGTCGAACAGATCCAACCACCACCCTAAATGCGAGACTTCGCTTCGGAGTGTTTCGGTACAGAAGCCCCATAGATTAGGATTATGAGGCGGAAGTATGGCTGAAAAGTACAAAGCGCCTCCCTTTCTCAGCCACCTCCGTGTCGCCCGAAGGGCATTTCTGTGTGTTCAGTGGTAAATAATGGGGAGGGAGGAAATTAACCACAGATTTCCACAGATACTGATTCGCCTGACACGGATCTACACAGATGGGTGGACGGCAATCCGTGTGAACGGACGCGACGGAGCACGTCCCTCCCGGCGACGCATGGTACTGCGGACCTAATCCGTTCGGACGCCACGCGCCGAGGGCGGCGCGGGTACTTCGCGTGCCGAGCCTACGCCGGACGGCCCCCGGTCGCGCAGGAGCGCGACCCTCCCGAAATGGACGGATGGTGGATGAAGCCGTGCGGAGGCCAACCTCAAAAACACTCTCCGTGTCCCCGTACCTCCGCGCGCTCCGTGTTAACCGGCCGGAGGCCAACCATCCACGCACGCATGAGGACAGTCCCCAACCTTCACGGTCGCGCAGGAGCGCGACCCTCCCGGTGGCACATGTCCCGTCCCGGTAGCGCATGATACTACATGATACTGTGAGATTGATCCGTTCGAACGCCACGCGCCGAGGCGGCGCGGGTACATTGCGCGCCATCCCTTCTACACTGCACCAAGTTTCGGAACGTGCCGTTCCGACGCGAAATCGCACAATCCTTCTGCCCCTCGTCCGCAGATGAGATTTCAGTGCGTAAGGAATTCCATGTGCCACACGAATGTCTAAAATCAATAGACCACGTAATGTGAAATATCACAATCCATTGCAAATATAACAATTCATAGCACAATAATTCATTTAAAAGCACATTCATGTAAAGGTAAAACCGTTTTCAACCTTCGACCTGAATGCAACCTTGAATACGCGATTTCGCGTCGGAACGTTCCGACACGAAATCCCTTCTACGTGTACGGAATCTCTTTTACGTGTGCGAAGCCTCTTCGCTTCCGTCTTCGAGCAATTCGATTCGTCCGTGGGTGACCGCCACGTATCCGGATTTCTTCAGTTTGTCGATGGTGCGGTAGAGAGCCGTGCGGTTGACGCCGAGGTAGGTGGCGAGTTCGGAGACCCGAACCGGCGCGGCATCGCCCGCATCGCGCTGCCATTTGAGGTGGAGGAGGACCCGGTCGGCGATCTCGTAGCAGCTGAGCAGGGCCAGCTTGCGCCAGGCATGGAATCCCTGGCGGACGGCGGCGGCATAGAGGTTCACGATGAACATGGGGTACGCACACGAATGGACCAGCTTCCGTACCGGTTCGACGTCACAGACAAGAATCCGTGTCCGCTCGGCGGCGGTCAGCATGCCGGGACTGGCCGCCAGGTCGAGCGCGGGAAACGACGCGCCGTAGACTTCGCCGGGGTACAGCCTGTGGACGAGATGGCAGTTGTCATCCTTGAACCCATGCTCGTAGACGTTGAGCCGCCCTTCAAGGACGCAGACGATCTCGGATGCGGGCATGGACTCGTGCGCCACGAGTTCCCCGGCCTCGCAGGTCCTTACGCGCACGTTGAGTTCCGCAGCCAATTCCACGCGGACGGATTCGGACAGGTTCGAGAAGAGCGGCGTTTCCGCCATCCGGGAGGGAACGTTGTCGTTGCAGTGCTTCATCTGCAAGATACGGCCCGCCGAACGCAATTTCTTACGCGGCCGTTTCGCATTTCCCGAATGCGCACAAAAAGGATGGCGTGCCCTCATCACCGTGTCTTAAGCAGGGTATCGCCAAACACCCGAAGAAAAACACGACGACGAGGACACGCCACGCGAGCATTCGCGTTTCGTGTCCTCGTAGAACGCTTTTCTTCTGAAATTGGCGATTTCTGCTTAAAGCGTTGTTACGGAACAGCGACTAGTATAGCACATCATCCGTCGCAGATGCGACAAACAGTTCACACAACTGCGTAAACGGTACGCAGCCGGGAAAACGAACATGCAGGAACGGCGCGGGGTCTCGCCGTCAAAGAGATAACATGACGGCGATTACTGGTCTTCCGTCACGCGGCGGATCTCCGCCACGCTCGTCACGCCCCTGAAGACCTTCGCCCAGCCGTCCTCGCGCAGCGTCTTCATGCCCTTCGAGAGGGAGATGTGCTGGATCTGCGTGGCGTTCTCGCGCTTGATGATGGCGCTTTCGATGTCCTCGTCCACCTCCAGCACCTCGAAGAGCGCGCGGCGGCCCTTGTAGCCCGTGCGGCTGCAGGCGTCGCACCCGCCCTCGGCGGGCTCGAAGACGGTGTCGCGTTCGGGCGGATAGTCGAGATCGTACCACTTGCGGTCGAGCGGCACCTCGCGGCGGCACGTCGGGCAGAGGCGGCGGCAGAGGCGCTGGCCCATCACGCCCGCGACGGCGGAGGCGATGAGGAACGGCTCCACGCCCATGTCGATCATGCGCGGGAAGGCGCCGGCGGCCGTGTTCGTGTGGAGGGTGGAGAACACCATGTGGCCGGTGAGGGAGGCGTTGATGGCGATTTCGGCCGTTTCGCGGTCGCGGATTTCGCCGACCATGATCTTGTCGGGGTCCTGGCGGAGGAAGGCGCGCAGCGTGCGGGCGAAGTCGAGGCCGATGTCCTTGTTCATCTGCACCTGGATGATGCCGTCCATCTGGTATTCGATCGGGTCCTCCGCCGTGAGGATGCGCACGTCCATCGTGTTCACCTCGTGGAGGAAGGAGTAGAGCGACGTCGACTTGCCGGAGCCCGTCGGGCCCGTCACGAGGAAGATGCCGTTCGGACGGCGGATGATCTTGTCCACCACCCGGAAGTCGCGCTCGTTGAACCCGAGGTCGGCCATCTTCACGAAGCTGCCGCTCTTCGCGAGCAGGCGCAGCGAAATGGATTCGCCCCACGCGCCGGGCATCGTCGAGACGCGGATGTCGATGTCCTCGCCGCCGAGGCGGATGCCGATGCGCCCGTCCATCGGGAGGCGCTTCTCGGCGATGTCGAGGTTCGCCATCACCTTGATGCGCGAGATGATCGCCGACTTGAGGCGGTTCAGCTGCGGCGGCACGTCCACCTTGTGGAGCATGCCGTCGATGCGGTAGCGGATGCGCAGCTCCGTCTCCTGCGGCTCGATGTGGATGTCCGTCGCGCCCTGGCGGTCGGCCTCGGCGATGATGCGGTTGACGAACTTGACGATCGAGGCCTCCTCGCCCTCGGCGCCCACGTCGATCTTGGAGATCGAGCCGTCCTCGTCGTCCACGGCGTAGCGGCCGTCCTCGATCATCTTCTCGATCGCGTCCGCGCCCACGCCGTAGAACTTCTTCACGGCCTTGTCGATTTCCTCGCGCGGGGCGAGGGCGATCGCCACGGGGCAGCCCGCCGCGAGGCGCAGGCCGTCCCGCGCGACGGTGGAGAACGGGTCGCTCGAAACGACCGTCAGCACGCCGTCCGCAAACCGGAGCGGCAGCACGTTGTACTGGTAGACCGCGCTCGCGGGCAGCTTCTGCAGGACATCCGGGCGCGGCTGGGCCTTCTCAAGCTCCACGTAGTCGAAGCCGAGCAGTTCGCCCATCCTGCGCAGGAATTCGGCCTCGCGCACGCCGCCGAACTTCAGGACCGCCTCGACGAGGCCCATCTCGGGGTTCTTCGCGCGCCCCTCCCCGATGCGCGCCAGGACCTCGTCGGAGTAGAGCCCCGTCGCCCGCAGCACGTTCTGCGCCGTTCTGGATGTTTCTGCCATGGCGTGGAATTATACCATAAAAACAGGGTACACGGGGAATTGACGGACGGAAACGCTTCTGCTATACTTTGCCGCGTTTCCCACTCCTGCGGGCGTAGCTCAATGGCAGAGCGTCGGCCTTCCAAGCCGATGACGAGGGTTCGATTCCCTTCGCCCGCTCCATTCCTGCCGGAGTGGCGTAATGGCAGCCGCAGCAGACTCAAAATCTGCCGCAGGAAACTGCGTGAGGGTTCGAGTCCCTCCTCCGGCACCATCCCCCCTTCTCAGCGGATCGTGTAGCGCGTTGTGCGCATGAACGCCTTCCAGAGGTCGGCGGGCGTCGTGGCGGAAAGAAGCGCGTCCCGGTTCTCCTCCTTCGCGAACGCCTCCGTCAGCCCGGCCATCAGGCGCAGGTAGAACGCGCTCACCGCGACGGGGATCACGCTGAAGAAGACGAGATGCACGACTTCGCCGGACGCATCCCACGCGAGGCCCTTCTTCGAGACGCCGAGCGCGAGCGTGAGGCCGCCCCCTTCCACGCCGCGCACGTGCGGGAACGAAAGTCCGTTGCCGATCGCCGTCGAAAGCACGCCCTCGCGCTCCATCGCCGCCGCCACGAGCGCGCCGGGGTTCGAGACGAACTTGTTCGACGCCATCGCGTCTGCCAGCTCGCGCACCGCGTCCTCGGGCTTCGTGGCCTTCAGGTCGCACACCATCAGCTCCTCCGCGCTGAAGCGGCTGATGCCCGTCTTGCGGGGCTCGCCGCGGGCGGGCTTCTCCGCGACGGAGCGCGGCGCGTCCTCCTCCTCGTCGTAGATGATGCGCCCGCAGCTGGAACACGCCTGGAGCGTCTTCGCGAGGCGCACCTGCTGCACCTGCGAGATCGGAAGGCGCATCCCGCACACCGCGCAGCACCCGTTCACCATCGGCGCCATCACCACGTGGTCCTTCTTGTAGAGGCGCTGGTAGAACGCCTTGGCCTGCGGACCGAGCTTGCCGACGAGCGCATCGATGGAGGCGTCCAGGGCGTCCATGTGCGACCCGTCGCCGGTCTGGTGGTGTTCATCGCGCGTGAGGACGAGTTCCTGGAGCTGGTTGAGAAGGTTGAGCTGGCTCTTCATGGCGGAAAGTGGGGAGTGGGAGGTTGGGAATGGGGATTGGGGATTAGTGCTGCACGTAGGTGCCGTTGATTTCGTCCCAGGTGCGGGTGGTGAAGAATTCGGAAATCGCCGCGTCGTACTGGGCCGTGTGCGTGAACGCCTTCTTCATCAACTTGAAGCGGGTGTCGAGGCCGATCGTGCCGCCGTGGTCCGCCAGCTCGGCCGCGAGGCTCGGATAGTCGAGCGGGTCCGTCACGGAGGCGACGCGCAGGTAGTTCTTGGCCGAGGCGCGCACCATGCACGGGCCGCCGATGTCGATGTTCGTGCGCGCCATCTCGGGCGTCACGCCCGCCTGGGCGACGGTCTGCCGGAACGGGTAGAGGTTCACCACCACCATGTCGATCGGCCGGGCGTCGAGGCGCTTCAGGTCCGCCTGGTGCGCGGCGTTGTACGTCTCGCTCAGGAGGCCGAGGTAGATCTTGAAGTCGAGCGTCTTCACGAGGCCGCCCTGCATCTCCGGCTGGCCCGTGTAGGCGCTCACCGCGACGAGCGTATCCGCCGCCGCCGACCCGAGGATGTCCCTCACCTTCGCGTAGGTGCCGCCCGTCGAGTAGATCTTCACGCCCGGACACGCCTTCACGAGCGCCGGCACGAACGTGTCGAGCCCGGTCTTGTCCGATACGCTCATCAGCACGTGCCTGACGGCGACGCGCGCGTCAATGTCCTTCACAATGTTCAACGCCATATAAGACTCCTTGGGAAACTGAGGTGCGAATATTCTACCATAAACGACATCTGCACGGCGCGGACGGCACTTCTATTTCTTCAGCCCCATCCACGGGGCGAGGCGCACGTTGCGCGCTTCGCGGGACTGGTTCGTGGTGCCCGGCATGCCCATCTCCAGGGACGACAGGCGCGCGAGCAGGGCCTGTTGCGCCGCCGCGTGCTGCTGGCGCTCGGCCTCGCTCTTCTGCCGCTCCTCCATCAGCTCCTTCTCGCGCGTCATCAGCTTCTCGCGCACATCCTGCAGCTGGCGGTAGATCACCGTCGCGTCCGCCGCCTGTTCGCGCAGGCGCTTCACCTCGGCGTCGCGTTCGCGCAGCTTGGCGGCGAGGTCGCGGACCTTCCGCTCGGCCTCCTGCGCGGACCGCTCCTGCAACACGCGCAGGGCGTCCAGCTCCTGCCGCATGTGGACGGTGCGCGGGTCCTCCGGGTACATCCGCAGCGCGCGCCGCGTCATGTCCTCCGCGTCCGTCCCGATGCGCTTGAGGATTTCCTGGCGGCGCGCGAGCAGGCGGTCGATCCGCCGCCGGCGGTATTCGCGCAGGGCCTCGGCCTCCTTGTTCTCGGCCTCCAGCGCGGCGGCCAGCTCGTCCGCTTCGTCCTTCATGAGCGCGTAGACCGCAGTCTGCGCGTCCGCCGCGAGGCGCGCCGTGGGCGGCATGCGCTTCAGCTCGTCGGCCAGCGTCTCCACCTGCAGCTTCAGCTCCGCCACCTCGCCGGCTTGCGCCGGCGACACAGGACACGGCGCGGCTTCCGGGGCGGCCGGTTCCGGCGCGGCTTCCGCTTCCGGGGCGGCGGGGGCCTCCACGGGGGCGGGCGACGGCTCCGGCGGAGCGGGCGGCACATCGGGCGGCGCGGCGGGAACGGGCGCCACCTCCACGAGGCGGCTTCCCGGCGGCAGACGCCCGCTCGCGAGCAGGGCCTGGGCGGCCTGTTTGTTGAAGGGCCCGCGCGGCGTGCCGTCGCCGATGTCGATCGACCAGCGCATGTCGAGGAACGCGACGTCCGTGGCGGGCGTCCAGTGCTCGCCGTCCTCCGAGACGTCCTGCCCGGGCTGGATGCGCCCCATGCGCGCCCATTCGAGCAGCCCTTCCCGCGTGACGGGACCGAAGGTCTCGTCTTGCACGCGCAGCCACCAGTGCCTGTCCATCGCTCCGCCTCCTCCGTCCATCAGGCCCGGAACTTGAAGAACTTCTTCGCCGCGCCCGCGCCCATGCGCGCAAGCTCCTCCTGGGCCCGCCGCTCCAGGTCGGCGAGCGACGACGCCGTGACGGGGCGGCCCGACGACGCGCCGCCGGACGTCCCGAACCCGAACGCCTGACGCGCGACGGGCGGCGGCATCTCGTCCACCACCACCTCCGGCTCCACGACCTCGGTCGTCCACGCGCGCTCATGCACCGCGTCCCGCGCCGCAAGCTGGTTCCTGAGATCGGCGATCTCCTCGTCCCGCTGCATCACCTCCTGGCGCGTCGCCGCCATCTCGGCCGTCTTCCGCGCCAGGTCGTCGGCGGCGCGCACAAGCTCGCCCTCCTTCAGCTTGAGCGCCTTTCCGAGCGCGTCGATCTGCCCGTCCCGCTGCGCGAGCGTCGCGACGAGGTCGGCCACGCGGTCGTCGCGCTGCGCGACGGCCTTCTGCGCGGCGGCGAGCGCGAGCTCGCGCTTCGCGACCTGCCTCTGGGCCTCGGCGAGCGCCCCCTCGCGGCGGCTGATCTCCGCCTCCTTCGCGGCGACGGCGTTTGCCAGCGCGCGGATGCGCGCGTCCGCCGCGCCCCGGTCGTCCTGGAAGAAGCGCGCGTCGCGGGAGAGCGAACCGGCCTTCACCAGGTCCTCCACCACCGACCGGTGCGTGGGGCCGTAGAACTGCCCGGGGTTGTTCTCCACAACCCAGTTCATCTCCAGCTCCGGCTTCAGCGGTGCGAGCATCCAGTTCTGCAGATCGGCCGAAACCCCCGCAAGCGGTTCAACGCGGCCGTCCTTGACCCACGCCTTCAGCGTCTCCAGATCGATCGGCCCGAACACCTTTCCCGCCGTGTTCCTGACGTACCATTTTTCCATGCCGCATAGTTTAACATATTTTCAGGTCGCCGCTACGCGGCTTTAAGTGGTTAAGTCGGCCTTCGGCCTTTAAATCGCCGCTGCGCGGCTTTAAATTGCGTGGACCCGCACGGGTACGTTGGCCCAAACGGGAGGGC
>CAKULR010000070.1 GCA_934667295.1 uncultured Kiritimatiellota bacterium | reverse complement strand
TGGGACTCGCTCTCCTTCCAGGAGGCGCGCAACGAGGGAAGCGCCGCGCCGCTCATCGCGCTCGCCGTGGTCTTCGGCTACCTCTTCCTCGTCGCGCAGTACGAGAGCTGGACGATCCCGCTCCCCGTGATGCTCTCCATCTTCGTGGCCGTCTTCGGCGCGCTCCTCGGCCTGCGCCTCTACGGCTTCAGCCTGAGCATCTACGCGCAGCTGGGGCTCGTGCTCCTCGTGGGACTCGCCTCGAAGAACGCGATCCTGATCGTGGAGTTCGCGAAGGACAAGCACGAGCTGGAGGGCTACTCCATCGTGGAGGCCGCCGGCGCGGCGGCGGGCGAGCGTCTGCGCGCGCTCCTCATGACGGCCCTCACGACGCTCCTCGGCACGCTGCCGATGATGATCGCGACGGGCGCCGGCGCGGCGAGCCGCAACCACCTGGGCACGACGGAGTTCTTCGGCATGCTCTTCTCGGTGGCGTTCGGCATCCTGCTCGTGCCGGGGCTCTACGCGCTCTTCCAGACGTGGCGCGAGCGCATCAAGCGTGCGTTCGCCTACATGTCCGCCCGCGCCGCCCGCCGCCGCGAGCTGAAGGCGCGCGGCTAGCGGATGCGGTATGACGGCACAGCCCTGTTTGTTCGGCGAAGTGGAGACGGGCATCCTTCTCGGATGCCTGGTCCTCTGCCTTGCCGCAGGGGGCGTTGCCGATACTGGGGCGGTGGGTCTGTCCGGTGCTTGCAGGGCCGTGTCGTCCGGCGAGCTGCGTGTGACGGGTATCGGCGTATCGGATGACGGTGTGGTTTTGTCCGCATCCTGGCCGGTGGAACTCTGTGGGTCGGAACGATTGCTGGAGGTCGCCGTTGACGTGGCGCAGAATGTCGGAGACGGTGTGTGGCGGCGTGTGGGGGCTTTGACGCTTGCGGCGGGCACGACGGAAGCGACGTTCCTGGTTCCCCTGTCCGCCTTGCCGGATTCCGGGGATGGAGAAGTCCCTTCGCGTGCGTTCTTCCGCGTTGTCCTACATGGGAAGGATATTGGAAACCATGTGGGTGTCGTTCGGCTGGATTTCGTTCCCTCGGCCTACCCGTTCTCGTGGAAAACCGTTGCCACGGGGCCCGGCGACGACGAGACGTGGAACGTGCCGTTACCATGGACGGCCTGGATCGGAGGGCTGCCGGTGACGAACGCCCTCGTCTCGGCAAACGGTGTTGTGATGCTCCAGAATGCGTATGCGCCCCGGCATACGTTCCCGCCGCCCGTTGGCGGCGATCTCGCCACGTCCGTGGTGAGTCCCTACGATTTCACCGTTGCCGCCTATTGGACGGATCTTGAGTTGGCGCAAGCCGTTCCGGTCACGGCCAGCGCCGAGCTGTGGGAGGGGGCGGAGTACTATTTCATCACCTACCCGGAGATGCGCGTCAAGGACGTTGCGGGGGCGTCGCTCTCGTTCCGCGTGGGCATCCCCCGCGAAGGGGCGTCGAATGGCGTAATCGTGGCGTACAGTTCGTTGTCCGACACGACGCGCGGGGCGATGGCGGTGTTCGGCGCGCAGTCGCCGGGCGGCGACATCCGTCTGCCGCTCGCCTGTCGGGAAGCGGGTGCCGTGACGGGGGGAACGTCCGTCGTGTATTTCTTCGGGGCACGTCCCGATCCGTCCCTGGCCGATACGGACGGTGACGGCCTCTCGGATGCGGACGAGCGTGTACGGGGGACCGACCCGTACAACCCCGATACGGATGGCGATGGGTTGCCCGACGGTTGGGAGGTGGCGCAGGGATTGGACCCGCTTGTGTCCGAGGGCGCTGACGGAGCGGACGGCGACCTTGATGGCGACGGCCTTTCGAATTGGCAGGAATGGGTCTATGGCACGTCAGCGCGGATTGGTGCGACCTTTGGCTGTGCCGATGCGGAGTACGCGCGAAACGGCGGTTCCGTGTCGGCCCCCACGAATGCCGTCAGGGTGACGGTGCGCGTGGGCGATCCGAGCCGCAGCCATTCCGAACGCTGGGCGCTTCGCATCACGGCGGAGGGCGGCGGCCGCACGTATACGCTGCCTTGCTCGGCGAACGGAGAGGTGGCCTCCGGGGAATGGCTGCTGGAGCGCGGAAAGGCGTATGAAGGCGTGGTGGAACATTTGGGCTCGTCGCAGGAAACGCCCGACTACGACTGGGAGGCGCAGATCGAGGGGCTTCCCGCCACGGCCGTGCTCGCCGGGGAGCGCTGGACGCCGATTCCCGAAAAGGGCATCCTCATCGACAACGCCGACGGGGTGTTGGGCGTGTGCGACAACAGCTTCAGCACGGCCAACTACGCGGCGGGCAAGTCGTTCAGGCTTCTGGCCTGTCAGGTGGATGTTGCCGTCTGCGAACCCGAAGAGGAAAGTTGGAAGGAGTTGGATGCGTCGCGTGTCATCCTTGACGACGAGCCGCTGCGCGTGAAGGTTTCCATCAGGCCGCAGATCGAATCGCTTGCGGACTGCAGGCGGTTCCTTGGCAGTTCGCTCACGGTGAAGACGACGGGGACGTGCCCGGAGGGGGCGTCCGTGGCGTTTGCCGAGACGGACGAGTTCATTTCGGTCGGAGGGGCTTCGGAAATCCGCATGGTCCGTACCCGTGCGCAATTGGCCGCGTGTGGACTGCTCCCGTCCCATGACGAGGACGGGGTGGACGAAATGGCGTGGATCGACATCGCGGAGACCGACGTACAGGATCTTTCCGACAGCGAGGCGTTTTCGCGACTGGGGTACCGTTTCCGTGGAAAGGCGACGAGTGAGCGGGGGAAGACGCTTGACAGCGAACCTCCAAATTCGCGGCAGACGGAATCGTTCTTCAAGGCGGCTGGTTGTGAGATCGTCACGGTTGCGTATGGAGGTACGACATCCCGGCGACGGCAGATTATGAACCAGTGCGACGTCTTCTACATTTCGGGGCACGGGAGTCACAGCGCGAACAAAATACAGGGCCTCTTTACGCCGGACATGGCGGGGGCGTACTGGGGGCGGGACCTTGACTGCCTGATCCTTGCGGGCTGTTCCCTGCTGGACGTGAACGACTACAATGGGCACTACAGTGGAACGGAACACACCCTGTCGCCCGGTAAGGCCTGGGCGCAGACCGGTCCATCCATCCTTCTCGGCTACAACTTCATCGCGCCGGGCGACCGTGGCGGCGCGCCGGCGCGGATCGCCGAGGCGTGGCGCGCGAACCGTGCCGCCAAAGGCGATGTCGAGGCGTGGATGGACGCAAACGCGGCGAACCACGCATGGAACGCCTGTGCGATCGACCGGAATCGGTACGTGTACTTTTCGTCGTGGTTCATATCTCGGAAGAAGAAAGAAGTGAAAAGGGAGGATTGGTAATGCCTGTTCGTTGGATTGCCCATATTCTGTGCATTTCCATAGGCTGTATGTTGGGAGCGCGGGAAATGACGTTTGACGAGATGGCCGTGAATGCCCTGGCGTGTCGGGAGGGACTGATTCAGGCGCGTTTCACCAATTGCATTGAACGCTGTGCAGGTCAAAGCACAAATGTCGAGATGGCGCTTACGGCCAAGTTGCTTCGTGGTTTTTCCCGGATGGCGTCCTTCGATCTCATGGCTGACGAAAGCCATCTTGCCGCTACGTGGTGTGCAATCACGAATGTTTCGCAGATGCCGGTGATGACGCCTGACAGATGGCAGTATTGGCATCTGCAGATTCTGAAGGCTTTCTACTTCAACACCATGGGCGATGAACGGTCCGCCTACTTGGTTGCATCGAATGCGTGGGACGACATTCAGGCGCGAGGTGTCGTGGATTCCACAAATGCCGTGTCCAGGGCTTTGCTGGGATTTGAGGAACTTGGCGAAGGGGCGACGCTTCGCGAAGCCACGGCCCTTTCCTGGGCATTGACGGCTGCGGCCATCGGTCGGACGAATGACGTGGATGAAGTCAAACCGGTCCTGTCGGATCGTCTCCGTCGGAAGATGGAGGACTTTCTGCGGGATTGATGTGGCGTGTTGCGACCGCCCGCCATTATGATATGATAGAGAACTGTGAACGAAATGATGGTAGAGGAAAAACAGATTGTATCGCGCCGTCTCCGGGAGGGCCGCAACTTGTTGCGGTCCTGTCCGTTTGGAACGCGACACGGGAGTGCCGTCTGCGTGGATGGCCTGAAAGGAGGAAACGCATCTTATGACGGCACTTGAAATCGTTCTCGCCGTGTACCGTGGTCTCATAGCCGATTGCAGGGAGAATGGAATCCCGGTGCGCCTGCGTGCCAAGAGACTGGTTGGGACGGTCCAGGACGACCCGTTTGACTGCTGGGTGCAGGAAAAGGTGAAGGCCGTGCTGCCCTCGTCGTTCGAGGTCGTCCATTCCGGTCCTCTGACGACGCCCGACTTGATTGTCAGGGACAGGAAAACGCGGCAGATTGTGGGCTTGGAGGTGAAGAAACTCGTCCAACGGGAGAATGGTGCAGATTCACGGGGGATGACGCTTGACTACAACAGCTGTCTGCCGTGTGGCTCCACCCTCGTCAAAGTTGGAGATGAAGCGGTTGTCGTACCGTGTTTCTACGTCTTCGCGCTTTTGTCGCCCGACAGCGGCCGGATGGTCTCGACGATTCTCATGGACGGAGATTTCCTGAACTACGACTTCAATCTTCACAAAGAATCGAAATACGCCAACTACACCGAATACGGGCATGGCCCCTACGGCGAGGGTTCCGTGCGCCATCGTCGGATGTACACATACCCAAATCCGCTCAATTCCCATATCGGGGAATTTCACCTGCGGCACGTCGTCGTGGCCAAGAAGCGTGACTTTGAGGCCATCGACTCGTCTCGGTGCAGATTCACGGAGCAGATCGTGCGTGAAGACAAGTACGGAAACGCTTTCCACTACTATTTGGACGATGAGTGCGTTCAAGGAAAACGGAAAGAGGAGGGCGGCGCGTTGAAAGTCCTGACGGGCGTGTTTGACGCCTGCAAGGTTCGTCGGCCGAAGGAGCGAGTTGCCGCCATCCCCGTCCTGAGCGTGTTGTAAGATGTTTGCGGTCGAACAGGAGACGAAGTCGGGATACAATTTCCTCAGCCTGTTTTCGGGGGCTGGGGGGTTGGACGTCGGCTTTGAAAAAGCCGGATTCCTGCATACGCAGTCGAGCGACATTCTGGAATATGCGGTCAACACGATGCGGCACAACCGGCCCGAATGGGACGTGGTGCGATGCGATGTCCGGGATTACCGTCCTCGCGTCAAGGGGGAAATCGATGTTCTGTTGGCCGGATTCCCCTGTCAGGGTTTTTCCCTGGGCGGAAACCGTGCCGAGGACGACGCGCGCAATTCGCTGTACAGGGAGGTCGTCCGCATTGCCGGAGAAATTCAGCCAAGGGTCGTCGTGATGGAGAACGTGCTGAATCTCCGTACCATGCGGCACCCCGTTACGCGCAGGCCATTCGCCGAACAGATTGCATCCGAAATGGCGGCAATCGGCTACACGACGCGGTTTGAGTTCTTCAGGGTGTCCCGGTTCGGTGCGCCCCAGACAAGACGACGCTTCATCTTCATCGCCTACAAGGGTGATTCGCTTCGGCACTTTCATTTCCCTGCGCCTGAAGCGGAGACGCCCATCCGCGATTTCCTGTACGACCTTGGACAGGGCGGCGGCGCGGATCTGCCCAACCACAATCCAGAATGGGGATTTCCGAGTTTTGTCCATGTTGAAAACGGAGGCTCCTTCGATGCGTCGGAGGTGGCCGTGCCTGTTCGGTTGAGCCGAACCGCCTCGGAGGGAAATCCGGTCAGGTGCTTTGACAAGCCGTTTCCGGCGGTTGATACGGCGACGGTCTGGGGGTGGGCTTTGGGGCATGTCCAGGCCGTGAGGGTGGAGAAGGACCGCAGCGCCCGATCGGCCATGTTCGTCCGCAACCCCGATTCGACGGCGAGGCTCTGGCGGATCCGAGCCGACCATCTCCGTCCGTTTACCGTAAGGGAGTATGCCCGGCTTCAGACATTTCCGGACGACTGGGAGTTCCTTGGAAACAACAAGAGGGAACTTCAGCTGCAGGTTGGAAACGCCGTTCCCGTTGTCTTTGCCAAACGGATTGCGCTGAGCGTGCGGGAGGCGCTGGAGGTTGCGGACGGTATAAGGAAACCCGTCTGTATGCCGCACGAACAATTGACCCTGTTTGATTGGTGACGCATGGTTTCGTCCTTGTATAAAGTGGTTGGTTTGTTGGTGATGTTCGTGACGTGCGAGGTGGTGGCGTGGACCTCGGAAACGGAGATGGACGCTGCGGTCTGCACGGCGTTGGCTGCCGGGGAGAAAGCCTGGAGTCCGGCGTTCGTCAGCCAACTGCAGGAGACCGCCACAAATGCCAGCTCGGTGGAAATGCGGTGTGAGGCGTCCATGCTGCTTTCATTGAGTTCCTGGCAGAGTTTCCTGGATACGATGGATGAGACGTGGATGGGACGTGAGATGGCGTATGCGACAAACGCCGTGGAGCAGATCGGGACGGCGACGAACACATGGCAGTATTGGATGGCGCGCTTTGTCCACGCCGGGGCCCATGCGTCGGATTGCAACTATGCCCGGTCGCTGTCCATCCTGGGGGATTCCATTGATCGGATGGCGCGCGAATACTGCACGAATGAAGTCACGGACGTGGAACGAGCCCTCTTGGGGCTTTTCGAGATGCCGGACTTGAAGACCGTTGACGCGATGAGGGCGTTTGCGGGAATGTCCGCCGCCATGCTTGGGGATGGGAACACGGCGACGAACTTTGCGGTTCAGGTCCCGTTGCGTTACCGTACCATGATCTTCAAGGTGTTGGATGGTAAATGACCGGTGGGGGACCGCCCGCCATTATGATATGATAGAGAACTGTGAACGAGAAGGAGAGAACGAGATGAAAGTTGGAAGGAAACAGATTGCCGGCATGCTGCTGGCGGCGGCCGCGATGGTCGGCTGCTCGCATCTGCCGAGCGTGGGGCCGGACTACGTGGAGCCCGGGATCACGGCGCCGGAGGCGGCCGCGCCGGACGCGGGCTACCCGACGACGAACAAGACGGCGACGGGCGAGTTCCGCGCCGCGCAGACGAACGAGGACCCGCGCGCCGTCATCACGGACGCGTCGATCCGCGCCTGGTGGAACCAGTTCAACGACGACGTGCTCACGAACCTCGTCGCGGCGGCCGTCTCGAACAACCTCACCTTCCTCATGGCGCAGGAACGCCTCGTGCAGGCGCGCTGGGCGCTCGTGGGGAGCGCGGCCGCGTTCATGCCCAAGGTGACGATGGACGGCACCTACACGCGCTCGGGGGCGCACCGCTTCACGAGCTCGCGCGCCGCGAGCGGCACGAGCGCGCACGGCGACCACTGGGCGAGCGGGTTCGACGCCACCTGGGAGATCGACCTTTTCGGCGGCTCGCGCCGCGCCTACGAGTCGGCGGACGCCGCCCTCGCCGCCGCCGAGTACACGCTGGAGGACGCCTGGGTCACGCTCACCTCCGAGATCGGCCGCGAGTACATCTCCCTCCGCACCACGCAGGAGCGTCTGCGCGTCGCCCGCGCGAACCTCAAGCTCCAGAGCGAGACGTACGACATCCTCAAGAGCCGCCTCGACAGCGGCATCGGCGACGAACTCGCCGTCAACCAGGCCAAGTACAACGTGGAGCAGACGCGCGCCTCGATCCCGAACCTCCTCGCCGCCGAGGAGAAGTACATGAACGCGCTCGCGATCCTCTCCGGCACGATGCCCGGCGCGCTCCACGCGCTCCTCGGCGAGCTGCCGGACCGCGACTGGCTCGTCGCCCCGCAGCGCCTCGCCGCCATCCCGCTCGACACGATGCGTGTCCGCCCCGACGTGCGCGCCGCCGAACGCCGCCTCGCCGCGCAGGTCGCCTCCGTCGGCATCGCCGAGGCGATGCTCTTCCCGAAGTTCTACATCAACGGCTCGCTCGGCCTCGACAGCGTGAAGGCCAACCGCTTCTTCCGCCGCGAGGCGTTCCTCGGCTCCATCGGCCCGAGCTTCAGCTGGCCGATCTTCCAGGGCGGCAACCTCGTCGCGAACATGAAGGCCGAGGAGTCGAAGATGCACGAGGCCGCGTTCGGCTACGAGCTCGCCGTGCAGACGGCCTACGAGGAGACGCGCAACGCCTACAGCGCCTACACGCAGGAGTACCACCGCTACCAGTCCCTGCAGGGCGCCGTGAAGGCCGCGACGGACGCGGTGAACATCTCGCAGGACCTCTACAAGAACGGCCTCGCGGACTTCAACAACGTGCTCGACGCGCAGCGCTCCCTCCTCACGCTCGAAGAGGCCCTCACCATCAGCCGCGGCAACATCACCCTCAACCTGATCGCCCTCTACAAGGCGCTCGGCGGCGGGATCGAGCCGTGGG
>CAKULR010000069.1 GCA_934667295.1 uncultured Kiritimatiellota bacterium | reverse complement strand
GCGCGGCCTACGGCTACCCTCCGAAGCAAGCTTCTGCGGCACATTCCCGCTCCGCAGGTTATTGCCGGCTTCGCAGAGACCAGCCGCCAAAACAATCGCCTTTTAGACCGTTTTCGGAGAATTGGATGCCATTCGGCGACCTATTCCGCGGAGCGGTAGCGAGTGCCATGCGAATCGGCGTTTACTATTCATGGGAGAAAAGCCACTTTATTTAATTACCGAAGCAATATACATACGGGTTGCCGAGCCCCTCGGATTGCCAAAGGCTGCCTACGGGTTGCCGGGGGCGACGGCGATGACGTCCGCGTAGTGTTTGCGGAAATCGACGGTCTCGACATGGCCGTTGGCGAAGGTCGTGCGCTGCACGAGGCGGTCGGGCGTCAGGTACTCGAACGCCACCAGGCGGCTGAACATCGTCGCACGGGCCGACGGCACGGCGCGCCGGTAGGAGGCCGCCACTTCGTGTTTGAGTTTGTTCCAGGTCGCGACGTTCATCGAATAGATCGGCGGCAGTCCCCAGAGACGGCAGAACGCATCCTTCAACGGCGCGAGCTGCGGATACATGAGCGTGGAGTCGGCCCAGTACCAGTAGCTCACGGTACAGTCGTGGTAGACGAGTTCCCAAAGCGGAATGCGGTACTTGGGATTGTGGAGGAGCGTGCGCGTCGCCTCGGGAATCTCGTCGCCGTAGAGCGCACGGTCCTTGTAGCGCCAGCAGAGCGCCTTGCGGAACTCGTGCGGGCAGCTCGTGAGCCCTTCGGAATAGTGGAAGGCGTCGACGAGCAGTTCACTGCCGACCTCCACGCCCACGACGAGCCCCAGATCGTCCGCAAGGTAGCGGTGTTCGGTTCGCAGGGCCTCCAGCGCCTGGGCCACCGTGCCGGGGTGCGACGCGGAGAAGCACGGCACGGGGCCGCCCGCCGCCTGGACATCCATGAGGCGCGACGTGTAGCCGCGCGCCGCAACCTCGGGCGCAATCAGGGTCCTGCACATCTCGGGGGCGAGCATGTCGCAGAGGGCGTGCATCGGGTGCAGGTTCCCGGCTCGGTCTGGGATGCTCCAGGCCCGCGCGAAGGAACCGTCCGCGTTCACGCGCGCAACACGGTCCGCAAACGGCAGGAAGCGCGCGGCGCGCACGAAGTTCGACGGATTCGCCACGGACAGAAGACCGGGATGGAAGATGTCGCGCAGGCAGTCGTACGTACCCGAAAGGTAGCCGAGTTTCGCGAGCGCGGCGCAGTCCGCCGCCGAAAGCCCCTCGAAGGCGTTCAGGAGCACGCGGTCGAGGCCGAGCGCCTTCATTTCAGCCGCGAGGCGCGGCACGTCGTACGGCGCGGATTCCTTCACGAGCGGCCAGTTGTAGAGGCGGTTCTGGTTGTTGTCGTCCCACAGCCAGAAGTCGGCCGTGCCGGGGAAGTCGAGGAGGCGCGGATTCGTCTTCGCCTTTTCGGCGAGCGTCCGCACGCGCCCCTGCCGTTCGCGCCAGACACGGTAGGGCGCCGCGACGGCGCCGAGGGACGTGCCGAAGAAGAAGCGCAGCCGCCGGTCGTATCCCCAGCGCCCTGCGGCGGGACGCCACGAAACGCCGGCCCGGTACGGCACGTTCGTCCGGCAGACCAGCGCGGCGTCGAGACCGTTCTCCACCCCCGCCATCGCGAAGACGCCACCGCGTCCGACACCAAAGAACCCCATCGCGGCACGCATGCCGTTGGCAAAGTTGTAGTGTGTGCCGTTGAAGCGCACGGCACAGTCCGCCACGGGGTAGGAGACGCCCTCGCCGAACGGCAGGACCAAGTCGTCGCCCGCATGCGTCTCCCAGCCGGCGGGGTAGTCGAGCGGACGGGTCATCCGCCGGTCGGCGGGCGCCGAAAGGGACAACGTGAGCGCCCCTTCCGCATCGCGCGCCCAGGCGGCCCGCACCGGACCGTCCACCGTCGTGAGCTCCAGTTCCACGCGGTCGTCCGTCCGGTTCAGTACCGTCGCCGGCACGGCGTTCGCCGCGTGGAACGTCGCACCGCCGAACGTCGCCGTGACGCCACCCCGGTCAACCGCCCAGGACGAAGGGCCGAACGTCCCAGCCGCCAGGGACAGGGAGAGAACAGCCGTTACGGCCAAACAACAAGACGCCTTTTCCATTTGCATCAGGCCCTTTCGTTGCGGAGGGCGGGGTCAAGCAGGTCGCGTAGTTCGTCCGCAAGGTGGTTGAAGACGAGGACGAGCGTGAAAATCGCGAGCGTGACGAACGTCATCTCCCACCAGATGCCCTGCCAGAGGCGGAGACGGGCGTTGTTGATCATGATGCCCCAGCTCGGCTCGCCCTGCACGCCGATGCCGAGGAAGGAGATGAACACCTCCGTCGCGACCGCCCCCGGGAAGCGGATCGAGAACTGGATGAGGATGATGTGCGCGACGTTCGGCAGGATGTGGCGGAACATGATCCGCAGGTGCGAATACCCGAGGACGCGCGCGGCCTGCACGTAGGCCCGGTCACGGTGCTTCATCACCTCCGCACGGATCGTGCGGCACACGCCCACCCACGTCGTGAGGCCGATGCCGAGGTAGATGCCGAGCAGCCCCTGCCCGACGACGAGCGAGATCGCGAGGATGAAGAGGAGCCCCGGCATGGAGGCGACGGTCGCGCAGAGCCACACGACAAGCGAATCGACCTTCCCGCCGAAGTAGCCGCCGAGGAGGCCGAGGAAGACGCCGAGCGGAATCGCGATGAGCGAGGTCATGATGCCCACGTGGAACGCAATGCGCGCGCCCTGCACAAGACGTGCCGCGACATCGCGCCCGAGGTTGTCCGTGCCGAGGAGGAAGACGCGCGCCCCCTCCGTCCCCCCCTTGGGCGCAACGCGCGTGAGGGGCGGGAGGTAGCGGCAGTCCTCTCGGACGACGTTGTAGGCGGGCGTGACGTCCCGCGCCCGCGCGACGCGGTACTGCACCTCCCCGTACAGCGCGAGTGCAAAATACGCCGCAATGACGAGGAGACAGAGCCGGCCGCCCCGCTTCAGGCGCCGGAAGAGTGTCCAGACGAACGCCATTTACCGGACGCGAACGAAGTGCGGGAGGCGGGAGAGGGGCGTCGCGACCGTGACCGTCTTCGGCCCGACGACCGTCGTGCCGTCGTCCGCCGTCCAGGTGCCGGGCGGCACGGCGACCGTGCGCGTGGCGGCGCCCTTGTCCATCTGCGGCGCAACGAGGAGGTCCGTCCCCATCATGAACTGGTCGATGACGGCGGCGTAACCCTGGTTCGGGTAGTTGTATTCGAGGCTGCGGAGGATCGGTTCGCCGTCCTTGGCGGCCTTCCGCGCGAGTTCGACGAAGAGCGGCGCGAACTTCTGGCGCAGGGCGACCGTGTCGCGCACGATCTTCTGGCGTTCGGCGTCGAGGACGCGCCAGGGGGAGGCGGAGAACTGCATCATCGGGCAGAGGGCGTGGATCTGCGCGCTGCGCACGAAGAGGTCGGGTTCAAACGGGGAACCGGGGATGAACGTCGTCCACTCGCCGCCGCCCACCATGTCCGGGCAGATGAACGGCTGGCCGAGGAGGCCGGCGGCGATCATGTCCGCCGTGATGCGGCGCAGGGCCTCCCAGGTGTGGGGCTTGTCGTGGAGGCGCACGACGACGGGCATCTGCTGGAGACGCCAGAGGTTGCGGATCTCGCAGAACGGGTACTTGAGCGCGTAGGCGGCGTAGCCGTTGTTGAGCGAGCCGTTCGTCGCCTTGGGGTCCAGCGCCTCGCAGGTGTTCAGGTTGTAGGCCGTGAGGTCGGCGCCGTCGAGCTTGAAGCCGTCCACGCCGTAGTCGCGCACGAGGCCGTCCAGCGTCTCCGTGAACCAGGCGTTCGCGTTCGGGTGCGAGAAGTCGAGGAACGCGCTGATGCCGTTCCACCAGTGGCAGGGCTTCGCCGCGACGCGGCCGTTGGCGGCGGGGCGCTTCCCCTTCTCGGCGAGGAAGCCGCCCTTCACGGGATAGCCCTTCACGTCGTCGGGGTTCGTGCCCCAGGCGATCCGGCGGAAGGCCGGGATGTCCATGCCCACGTAGGGGCACATCCAGAGCATCACCTTGTAGCCCATCGCGTGGAGTCTGTCCATCATGCCCTTCGGGTCGCGGAAGCGCGTGGGCTCGAAGCGCCAGTCGCCGTAGCCGGCCTGCCAGGTGTCGTCGATCATGAGGACGCCGGCGGGGACGCCGTTGTCGAGCATGGACTGCGCGTACTTGAGGATGTCCGCCTCGTTCTGGTGGTAGGTGAGCTCGATCCACGTGTTGATCTGCGGCGCGCTGAAGAAGAGCGGATCGGGCATCCTGCCGCTCGCGGGGAACCACTTGCGCATCGCGTGGCGGTAGGCTTCCGGGAGGGAGGCCCCGGCCTTCTCGACGATGACGTCGGAGGCGGCCTCCACGGTAATCGTGCCGTCCTTCAGGGTGAAGAGCGCCTGGGCGTCCGCCCACACGACGCGCCCCTGGTCCGAGACGAGGAGGGACGCGCACTGGTTGTGGTAGTTGTCCCGCCGCAGGTCGATGCGCAGCTCGGTCTTCTCCGTGAACGGCATCTTCGTGCCGAAGAAGTTCGCCGCGCCCCACCAGTTCTCGCCGGGGTTCATCTTGACGGTCGCCGTGCCCGCGAGAAGCGAGAAAGAAAGAAACGCCGTCGTTGTCAAAAGAGTTTTCTTCATGGTCTAACCTGTGGCAATCATCCCATCCACAAACGGAATGTCTGTTGGTACTGTATTTCAAGTCGGTTTCCGTGCAACCCGCACAGATATGAAAACGACCTGAAAATGATTGAATTAGTATATCCTATCGCATATCAGGTAGTCAATGCCCAACAAACACTAGCACACACCCAAATCGCAAGAACGTCGGCAGACGGCTGCTCCGCCGACTTCCGATGGCTTTACGCGGACACCATACACTTTGTTCAACATATCCGCCAGAAAGCCCACCCGGTCAACCTTCAAAGCAAATTTCCGAATCATACATGTTTAGTTCGACATGGAATGATAAAACTCATTTTAACCTAATTGAATCTTCAGAGAAGGATCCGTCTCGCAGGCATCGACTATTGAATTATATGCAGAAATCAACTGAACCGCCATATCCTTTCGCCCTGTCTGATTAAACAAGCCATGTTCATTTAGATTCATTGAGAGGAATTGCTCTATATCCCACACCTCAAGACGATTCGCGATTCCGGCAGATTCTGCCAGACCCTCTGCAACTGGTACGCGCCTACTTGTGGTTATGACAATCGGATGCCATCCTTCATCGACATTTCTCACACACTTGCGAATCACCGCCTCTCCAGGGGCACTTGTAACATGTATGACAACATCCCCATACGAAAAGTCTCCACCACGATCAGATACCGCATCTGCAACAGAAACCCCGTGCATTTGCAAAGGATCACATTCTGGTAGAACAAGGGATAATTTCGCTCCTACCAAATGCTGCAAGACGGCTCCGACAATCTGACCTCCGCGATTCTGCCTCTGACGCTTCTCCGCAACCTCAATCAGTTCATGTACTATTGAGCGAATCGATCTAGAAGAATCGAATTTCATCAGAAGCGGTCTTCCTGCAAAGTAATCACGTACGCGCGCCACCCACCATGCCTCGACCTGGTCAAGCTGCTCCGCATTGAACATCTTTGCATTGAGAAGCTGCACGTACTTTTCCGCAAGCCCAATATTTCCCCGATTTGTCCGTCCGCCCTCTTCCGCCAAGACACGATCAATACCATGTTCACCGAGGATTTTCTGAACTGGAGCCTTCCCCAATATGCGAACCTGTCCACGGTTTTCCGTAAGCAGAGAATCAAACGAAAGCGGAAGCCCCTTCTCCCGCGCCTCCCGCGAAATGACAAGGCCGACACATAAGGCCCCTTTTGATCCTGCAACGCGGTTTTCGTCAAAGAACCGTCTTAACACTTTGTCCATCATCACATCGCCTCTCCCTGCCTTGATTGCAAAACGAGCGGAGCCAACAAATGCCGCGAAAGATATTGTACGACTGGAACAGCCACGGCATCCCCCATGGCCATATACCCATCATTATACGAACCCGGTATCATGTACGAATCTGGAGCCCCCATTAATCGCGCGGCCTCTCTTACCGTCAAAAGACGTGTTCGCAAAACGCCGTTTTCAGCAATGACCAGTATCTGTCGGCTACTCCCTCCCCCCGGCGTACGAAGACACCCAGCCATGCCATCTGTCCTCACCTCAAGTACTTGCCTATGATCTCGCGTACGCCGGTACCCCGAAAATACGCGGCGTCCACAACGGGAAAGCTCGCGCATCATCCGAACTTTATCAGGTGAAATCAGGGCGAGCCTTCGCAAATGCTCTTCCTCGGAATCACATGGGCTCTCAAAGTCAACGATGTCCTCAAGTCTGTACTGCTTGGATTGCGGAACGGGAATCTTCCACCATACCCAGTCCTTCACCAGTTTTGAAACCCTGACAACAGGTTCAGGATGGCACCACGTAGGCGCTTTTACAGACTGTGCCGAAATATCAATGCCTTTCCGGACGCCAACCACAAAGATTCTCTTGCGAGACTGCGGAAGCCAGTACGCGGCATCGAGCATGACCGCTCCAACGCGATAACCTCGCCGTGACAACTCATCGTGGACTGCAACGTAATACCTCCCTTCCGCCGCTGAAACCAAACCGACAACATTCTCGGCAACGACAACGGGAGGTCGAACAGCCATCTCGTCCATCACACGCAACCACTGCCAAAACAAACCGCTACGGGAAGCATTCAGACCCTTTATGACACCTGCAAGCGACAAATCCTGGCAGGGGAAACTCCCCCATGACATGTCCACAGCGGGTAAAGTTCGACCGACAACATCCTCAATTGGGCAGACCTGTAATACACCAGCAGCATTGTTCGCGTTAAACACCAATGCCTTTTTGTGGCTGATGTCGTTCGCCCAGACAGTTCGAAAGTCCAATGCCAGTCCCTCGGACACCAAGCCGCTTCCTGCAAAGAAATCCAGACACGTCAGCCGCACGCGCGGGTCGAGGGCCGCGTAGCAGAGGTCGGGCGCGAGGTTGACGCCCTGGGAGAGGAGCGCGCCGAGGACGACGACGGCCCGCACCACGGCCATGTCGGCGGAGTGGATGGCGTTGAGGGAGACGCTGCCGAGCCCCGGAATGCCGAAGAAGCTTTCGAGGAGCAGCGAGCCCGTGAAGAGGTAGGGGATCGCGAGGGACACGTAGGTGACGATCGGGATGAGCGAGTTGCGCAGCACGTGCTTCACGAGGATCGCCGCGCCGGAAAGCCCCTTCGCGCGGGCCGTGCGCACGTAGGGCTTGTAGATCTCGTCGAGGATCGCCGTGCGGAAGAAGCGCACGTCCACGCCGAGCCCCGAGACGACGCCGATCACGACGGGCAGCGCGAGGTACGTCCAGCCCGCATAGCCCCAGATGGGGAAGAGCCCCGCCTTGAACGCGAGGAAGAACTGTCCCGCCAGGACCCACACGACGTAGTTGACGCTCATGAGGACGGTGGAGCCGACCAGCACGGCGCGGTCGAGGACGCCCCCCCGGAACGCGGCGCACAGGAGCGCGAGGGAGAGGGCGACGGCCGTCCCCCCCACGAGGATCGGCACGGTCAGGGAGAGCGACGGCCCCACGCCGCGCGCGAGGATGTCCGCCACCGGCTCGTCGTACTGCGTCGAGATGCCGAAGTCGCCCTTCGCGAGGTTCCCCACGAAGCGGCAGAACTGCGAATCGAAAAGCGAGGCCCCCTTCGCCGTGTTGACGAGGAGCGGCTTGTCGTAGCCGTAACGCGCGTTGAACGCGGCGATGGACTCCCTCGTCGCGTTCTTGCCGAGGACGGCGAGGGCGGGCGACCCGCCCACGACGTGGAACAGCACGAACGTCAGGACGAGGATCCCGAACGTCGTCGGAACCAGTTCCAGGAGGCGTCTGGCGATGTAGCGGAACATCGCCTACGACTGCGACTGGATGGCCTTCTTGAGGGCGTCCGCGACGGCGTGCGGGTCGCAGGCGGCGAGGCGCTTGAGGATGCAGGCCCAGCGGTAGGCGCCGCTGCCGGCCTCGTCGTAGGGGCGGTGGAGGACGAGCTCGTCGAACGCGCGGCGGCGCTCGCGGTAGGCGGCCTGCGCCGCGGCGAGCGTGCGCTCGAACGCGAGCACGTAGACGCGCGCGAAGTCCGCGAAGTCGTCGACGAACCGCTCGCGGCGCAGGACGACGCGCGCGTAGGGGGCGATCAGCTCCTCGAAGGGCTCCTGGTACTTGACGAACGAGCCCGCGTGGTCCGTCACGACGATGCGGAGGGGAAGTCCGTCCGGCCCGCACTGCACGACCTCGAAAGTCGCGTCGACCATCGCCTCGCCCG
>CAKULR010000068.1 GCA_934667295.1 uncultured Kiritimatiellota bacterium | reverse complement strand
TTCTCCATGCCGCGCATGATAGCAGATTTGGGGTTTGGGATTGGGGATTGGGGGTTGGGGATTGGCAGGACGCACCGCCCGCGTACGTTCCCCGCACGGTCCGCCAACGGCGTTCGAGCTGCGCGTACTTGCGGTGGTTCCGTCCGCGCAGGACCATCTGGAGGCGCAGCGAACAGCCGTAGAGCCAGAGGCGCAGCCGGTCGCCCCCCCTTGGCGGCGCGGCGAAGGCCATTTCCGGCGCAAGGGCGGACAGTTCCGTCGCGACGGCCCGCACCCGTTCGGTCTGCGGGAAGCGCGCGAGGATCTTCCCGAGCGCATGCGCGTCGTTCCAGACGCCCAGGCCGAGTTCGCGGTTGACGCCGAAGACGACGTAGCGGAACTTCCAGTTCTTCGCCACCCACGGATCCTCGCGGTAGGCGTGCCGGTCGATGGCGAGCTGCCAGTCGATCGCCTTGAGATGCCCGTCGGCGCCGAGGAGCAGGTTGTCCGAAAAGAGGTCGCGGTGGACCACCCCTGTCTCCCGCAGCGCATGGGCCAGGTCGCGGATGTCCCCGGCGAACGCATCCGCCTGGTCCGCCGAAATCCCCTGCGCAAGCAGCGTCGTCAGGGACGGCCCTTCGCGCGCGGTCACCACGAACGCCGGTTCGGCCTGGACGGCGAGCGGTTCCGCGACGACCTGCGGCACCCGCGCGAAGAGACGGCTCGCCGTGCGGTACTCGTTCCCGATCGACCACGGGCACTTCGTGGAGCACTTCACCACGCAGGGACGCCCCCGGAACCGCCCCGTGTAGAAGACGTCGTTGATGTACTTCCCCTCCAGCATCACGCGGCAGTCCGTCAGGCCGAGGGCGGCGCCCGGACCCTCCAGCGCAAGGCTCCACCGGGCCTGGGCGGGCAGGTTGAGGGCGATGCCGTCGGGAACACCCCGCGCCCACTCCTCCGCCGTGTGGCCCGTCAGCAGCCAGACATCCCGCGCGAACTCGCCCCGGTCCGTGGTGCCGTGGACGCGGTGTTTGCGCCCCGCCCACTCCCGGTAGCGCGCCTTGAGGTCGTACATCCGTTCGTTCGCCTCGTAGTACTTGTTGGCGCGGGCGAGGCGTTGGCCAGAGTGCGGATCGTCGTCCCGCACGATGACCACGCGGAAGCGCCCGCCGCCGCACTTCCTGACCTTGACCGCGCCGTTGACGGGCCGTCGCACGCCGTAGAACGCCTCGTAGGCCGCCGCCGCGTCGCCGCGAAACGCCATTTCGCCCTGCCAGACGACCGGCATCTCGCGGGCGAGGTCCGCCAGGATGCGCGCCTCCACGCGGCGCGCCTTCTCCCAGAGGACGAACAGGTGCAGTTCCGATGCGGCCATTACGGATTTTCCCAGAGTTCCTTCACCCACGGCGTGGGCAGGCAGGTGAGATGCTGGGGAATCTTCTCGCCCTTGTGCGTGAAGAACCCGTCAATCGCCTCGGGGATGTCGGGATTGCCGTGGAAGGCGATCACGCTCGGGCCCCTCGGGCGGCGCGGAACAAGGAACCGATTGAGGGGCCAGAGCGGCACGCACTGCCGCTTGAACGAACAGACCCACTCCTCCGGCCACCAGGAGACGTTCCCCCGCTCGAACATCGCGCGCGTCTGGAACTTCTGGGACCCCTTGCGGAAATACCAGTCGAGCGCCGGATCCTCCTTGTCCCGCAGGAACGACTCGTAGACCCCGTGCGCCGCGTCCGTCCCCGCGTCGAAGCGGAAACAGGACGAATTGCCGATGGGCGGACGCCGGAAGAGGGCCTTCCTCCGCTCGACCCAGTTGTGGATGATGCAGAAGTCGCCCGGCCTGTACAAAAAGAACCGGTCAAGCGGACCCGTGACGAGCACGTCGACGTCGAAGAACAGCGTCGGGCCCGACAGCTGCGCGAAGCCGCGCCGGAAGAACGTGAGCTTCGCGTGGATGTTCGGCCAGTTCCGGTTCTTGACATGGGGGTCCGGATCGAGCGCCACGCATTCGACTTCCGGCCGGATGCCCTCCGGCTCGTTCGTCGCGCAGACGAACCGGAACGGGCGCGCGAGCCACTTCGCCACCCCCGCGTAGAGGCGGTTCACGTAGTACGCCGGATATTTCGTCCCCCACTTCGCGCAAAGCACATTGACCCGTTCTTCCGCCATGTCCATTCTCCTCGTCTCAAGTCTCGTCAATTCGTGGTTCGGTCACCGTTCCGCCGGATCCGCAGGGAAAGGATTCGCGCATCCGCATGCCCGTCGCCATCCGAAACCAACAGCAGCGTACGGGAGCCGTCGCCGAGCACGGGCCCGAGGCACATGCCCTCGTACATCGCGTGCCCCGTCTCCGCTTCGTAGACGATCTGCTTGCGCACCGGCACGAAGGGCTGCTCCGAAAGCGATTTCCAGCCCGATACGTCCGTTGCACCGGGGAAGACCACGCGGCACACGCGCATGCGGAACGACGCCTTCTCTCCCTTTCCCGTCTTCTCCCGCTCCAGAACGAGCACCTCGCCGTCATCCAGCACGCACAGCGCGGCCACACCGTTCCGGGTCCGTCCCCGCGCCAGCCCCGTTCCCGGAGACTCCAGGCGATAGGCCCATTGCCCCGATACGCGCCAGGGCTTCGCCGGCGTGCGACGCGTGAAGCGCGTCAGGCGCACGAACTCGATCCGACCGGGCGAAGCCGCGTCGTCCACCGGAAGCTCGTTCTCGTTGCACGTCCACATGTCGTGCCCGTCCGGATGGATCGCCAGGGCCTCAAGCCCCCGGTTCTTCCGCACCCCCAGATAGACGGCGGGCAGATCCACGCGGGCATTCGCATCCCGTCCGTCAAAGGAGAATCCCCGAATGGAGGGGCCCGTCTCGTCGCTGACCCACACAACCGCGCGCAGCGGATCCGTCGCAACGCCCTCCAGGTCGGACGCCCCCCGCAGCTTATGGACGCCGACGACCTCGCAGCCCAGCACGCGCCCCGATGCACGGTCCACCGGAATCCGGAGGCAGTAGAGTTCGCCGTCCGTGTCGCGTACCGACCAGTAGAGATCCCCCCCGCGGGGTGAGAGGCCACTGAGGTCCGCCGGGTGCGCGGGCCGCGCAACGTCCCCCACCCGCTCCACGACGAAGGCCCGGTCAGGCGGCAGGCGCACCTCCGCGCAGTTCCGCCGGTAGTCCAAGTCCGCCAACATGCACGCCCCCAGCAGCGCCAGCACGGGAATGAGATAGTGAAGGGGGTTCCGGCGCTCGCGCCGCATCATGTCCACAAGCACGAAGGGCAGCGCCCAGCAGAGGATCAGGCCGCACCCCAGAAGCACGCACCCCTCCTCGACGATGCGGCTGACGGCGGCGGACGAGGCTTCGCCCAGCACAACGGCCCGCCACAGGGACACATTCCCCATGAGCCGCGCAAAGCCGAGCGCCGTCATCACGCCGGCGGCAAGATAACCCACACCGCGCGACGTGCAAATCGCGAGAAGTCCCGCCGGAACCGAATCGCGCCAACGCCAGGCGAGCGCCAGCGTGGCGCCAACCACGAGTGCGGCAAGCGGCATCCAGGCCCCTGCGGCGAACACATACGCCGCAAGCCCGTCCAGTTCGCGAACGGCGGCGAGGGAAAAGCCACCCGCCACCAACACCAGCCCCCCCCGTTCCCGGGCGAGGCACCGCGCCCGGTAGGCCAGAAGCGAAGCCACCATCAGCACACTGCCGATCTGGCACCACCGCACCAACCCCATGTCTCCGCACCCCTGCCCCAGCACGCTGACATCCACATGGACGAGGACGGCCGCCAGTACGCAGACAAAGGCCCCCAGAGACAGGCCCTTCAACAGGGCAAGGGCCGTCCTGACCCACGGCGTACACCGCCGCCCATCAAGTTCACCTGGCAGCGCGCCGGCGGCCGAGAACGACAGCGCCACGCGCTCCACCCCGCACGCCAGACACGCGCTCACGCGATGATGGCCCTGCCGAAGCGAATCCTCCACCCCTCCCGTGCGGCAGAGCATCACGGTGAGCGGACGCGCATCGTCGTATCCGCGCGTGCGCAGGCTCTCCTGCAGTTTCCTCATGGCGGCCATGCGATCCTGGCTGCCGCGCTTCTGGGGGGCATCGACACGGCGGATCGCGCGTTCGATCCCCAAAGCGCGAATGGCCTGCACCGAAGTGTGGTAGATACCCGTTCCGTGAAACCGGCTCCCGTTCCGGAAGACGCGCAGCAACGTGCCGGGCAGGTTCCACTTCGCGATGGCGGGCTTGAAGACGACCCGCACGGAAACGACGGCGCGCGGATCGGCCGTTGCGGCAGCCTCGACCTCCGCACGGCCCCGCAGCAGCGCGTCCGGCCCATCCGGGCGAATGAAGAGGACAATGGCGTCCGACGGCAACGCCGCCACCGGGATTGGGGCGCCTTCGTAGTCGGGCCGCGCCGCGAGATCCCCCGCCTCCAGCGGATAGACGTGCGACGACCAGCCCAGGTGCGGCAGACGGCTCACCGCAGGGCCTCCCCCGCCCATTCGTAGGCTTCCGAGAACCTCTCGCCCCGGGCCGCCTCCACGAGGTAGCGGACGACGCGGCGCGCGTCGAAGAGCGCATGGTATTTCGCGCGCCCGGCGGCGGCAACGGCGCGACGGGCGTCGTCGTGCGCCTGGTAGAAGGCGATCTTTTCCGCAAGGTCGTCGGGCGTGTGGAAGTAGACGGTCTCGCGGTCCGAAAAGAAATCCTGCATCTCGTTGCCGTCGTACTGGAAGGTCAGCACGCCGTTGCCCATCAGGTGCGTGATGCGGTCCGACGCATACCACTTCCAGTTCTCGAAGCGGTTGATCGAAAGCCCCATCTTCGAGGCGGCGATCGCCTCCTCGTAGGCGCGCCCGACGACCAGGGACCTCCCCATGCCGAAGAGGCCGAGGCGCACCGAAGGGTCGAGGCGCGGCAGCAGCGCGTCCAGCAGCGCACGGCGCGCGTCGGCGAGGGCGGGACGCCCCGCGAAGAAGAGGTCGTAGGCGAAGTCCGTCTTCGCCGCGTTGTCCTCCACCTCGTAGGAGGGGTCGCTCGGGTTCGGGAAGAACCCGACGACGTTCCGCGCCGTCTTCCAGGTCTTCAGCACCTCGCCCGCCGTCGTCACGAAGACGGCGTCGCAGGAATCCATGCGCCGCGCGATCTGCGCGCGGCAGTGCGCCGTCTCGACGGGATCGCAGTTGAGGTGGACGATCCGCACGCCGGGGAGGTCCGCGTGGATGCGCGCCAGCGTCCCATTCGTCACGTAGTCGCAGTGCCCGAGGAAGATGACGTCCGGCTTCCAGTTCCGCGCCGTCTTCACGAGGCGCGCGTTCATCATCCGCGCGCCGACGTTCCGCATGAAGCCGAGCGGCGCGAGGAAGCGCGCGATGTCGCGTTCGGAGAACGTGTGGACCTGCCAGCCGTTCCGCAGCGCCCCCGCGACGAGGCGCAGGTCGATGCCCGTGCGCCCGTTCCCCCAGTGGCGGATGAGGAAGTTCCCGACGAAGAGGAGGCGCGGCGCCCTCACGACGGCACCTCCCGCACGTGTCCGCGCGCGGCGGCCTTCGCCTCGCGGTCCAGCAGCTGCTCCCGCTCGGTCTCCTTCGGCGTCTTGCGGATATAGCGGTAGTTGAGCACCCAGCAGGACGGGTGGCGGCGGATGACGCGCTCCAAGTCGCGCAGACAGGCCTGCGTCAGCCCCCACACGTCCCGCGCAGCCTCGGGCGGGTAGGTGGCCACCACCTCGCACCGGTAGTGGCCGTTCTTCAGCGGACGGCTCCACGCCACCGCGACCGGGGCCTTCCCCTTCGCGGCGAAGAACGCCGGCGCGGCGGAAACCGGCATCGGGCGACCCCAGAAGCGCACCCAGACGCCGCCGTCCTCCGGGCGCACGACCTGGTCGACGAGCAGCCCAAGCGACTTCCCGTCCTTGATGCCCCGCATGAGCGGACGGAACGCGCCGTCCGCATGCACGATTTCCTGCCCGATGGACCGCCGCGCCCGCATGAGCAGCTTCGTCATCCCAGCCGTCCCGATGTCCTTCGCGACGGACATCATCCGGTGCCCCTCCAGGAACGCGAGCTGCGACAGGATCTCCCAGCAGCCGATGTGCCCCGACACCGTCACCGCCGGCTTGTTCGCCGCCAGGAACGCCTTTCCCTCCGCGCCCATCTCCCCCACGGCCGCCACCCGCGCCCGCGCATTGCGGCATGTCCAGAACGCATGCCCGATCGTCCGCGCCATGTTGCGGTAGCTGCGCTTCAGGATCAACGTTTCCCTCCGCGTCGGCGGCGTCCCGTGCGCCGCCCGGAAATCGCGCTCGGGCGGGTAGACGCCCTCGATCACCCGCAGGTTGAAAAGCGACAGGTCCCGCCCCCGGCGGTCAAAGGCGAACATCACGGCCCCCGCGAAGTCGCAGACCGCGAGCAGCGCCCGATGGGGCAGGTTCGTGAAGACCAACAGCCCCAGCAGCACCCCCAGCCATTCAAAGGGCCGCCGCAGAACCCGCAGGATCTTCTTCCCCCGTCGCGTCTTCACGGCGATGTTGGTGGCAATCGGTTTCATGGCACGGACAGTATAGCACAAACCGAATCCTCCTGGGTACGTCACAACCCCGTGTCGGGAGGGGCGCGCTCCCGCGCGACCGTTGGGCAACGGGAGGGACGCAATTCATTGCGTCCGTGTCCTCGTCCGGTCGCAACAAGTTGCGACCCTCCCGCACGCAGTCACATTCTCGGGGAAGGTCGCGCGGGAAAATCAGCTTCGCAGGGTCGTCTTCTCGACCAGTATCCGAGCGAGCGAGGCGAGCTTGCGCTCGGGCGTCGAGCCCTCGACGTGCCCGACGAACGCGACATCGGGCGAACCGGTCCGGTAGAAGACCGCACGGCCGTTGCGCACATCGAGCCGGCTCACGCCCGCGCGCGCGCAGAGGACGCGGAACTCGGCGAGCTTCATCAGGCGGGCGGCCGCCTTGGGCAGGCGTCCGTAGCGGTCGGCGAGTTCCGTGCGCAGCCTGCGGACGGCGGGCAGCGTCGCCGTCTCGGCGAGCCGCCGGTGGAAGTCCATCCGCTGCGCCTCCTCCTCCACGTAGTCGTATGGCAGACAGGCCCCCGTCGTCTCCAGGTCCGCCGCCCCCGGCGAGAAGTCGAGGAAGTCGAGATTGAGCGTGACGTCCACGAGATCGGGGACCTTCTCCCCCTTCAGGCGGGCGATCGTGCGCTGGAGCAGCTGGCAGTAGAGCTGGAAGCCGACCGCCGCGATGTGCCCGCTCTGCGCGCTGCCGAGCAGGTTGCCCGCGCCCCGGATCTCCAGGTCGCGCAGGGCGAGGTTGAAGCCCGCGCCGAGCCCGGCATGCTTCCTGAGGGCGTCGAGGCGTTCACGGGCCTCGGCGTCGAGCGTGCCCTCCTCGGGCAGCAGGAAGTAGGCGTAGCCCTGCCAGGAGGACCGTCCGACGCGGCCGCGAAGCTGGTAGAGCTCCGCGATGCCGAAGTGGTCCGCACGGTCCACGAGGATCGTGTTCGCGCGCGGGATGTCGAGTCCGCTTTCGACGATGGTCGTGCAGAGGAGGACGTTCGCCTTGCCGCGCGCGAAGCGCTGCATCTTCGTCGCGAGCAGCGACGCGGGCATCTGCCCGTGGGCGACCTCCAGCTTCGCCCCGGGCGCGAGCGCGCGGATGCGCGCGGCGACCTTCCCGATCGTGAGGACACGGTTGTGGAGGAAGTAGACCTGTCCGCCGCGCGCGAGTTCCCGTTCGATCGCGGTGCGGACCGTCTGGTCCGTATCGCGCACGATCTTCGTCTCGGTCGCCACGCGCTCGCGCGGCGGCGTGCGCAGGAGGGAAAGGTCGCGGGCGCCGGTCATGGAGAGGTAGAGCGTGCGGGGGATCGGCGTGGCGCTCATGGTCAGCACATCCGCCGTCGCGCGCAGGCGCTTGAGGTATTCCTTGTCCTTCACGCCGAAACGCTGCTCCTCGTCGATCACGATGAGGCCGAGGTCATGGAAGTTGACCTTCGACGAAAGGAGCGCGTGGGTGCCGATGACGATGTCCGTGGCGCCGGAGAGGAGGCGCGCCCGCGTCCCCTTCTTCGCCTCGTCGCCCTGGAAGCGGCTCATCGCCTCGATGCGGACGGGCGTGCCGTCGAAGCGGGCGAGGAAGGTTTCGTAGGGCTGCTCGGCGAGGACGGTCGTGGGCGCCAGGACGGCGGTCTGGCGTCCGTTCATCGCGGCGATGAACGCGGCGCGCATCGCGACCTCCGTCTTGCCGTAGCCGGCGTCGCCGCAGATGAGGCGGTCCATCGGCTTGGGCTGGGACATGTCGCGCTTCACGTCCGCAATCGCCTGTGCCTGGTCCGCCGTCTCCTCGTAGGGGAAGGCTTCCTCGAAGGCCGCCACGCCCTCCGCCGCGACATCGTTGGCGAAGCC
>CAKULR010000067.1 GCA_934667295.1 uncultured Kiritimatiellota bacterium | reverse complement strand
TCGCCGGAGAGGCCCGGCGGCTCGGGGGGGATGGCGTCGTAGGCCTGCGTGATGACGTCCGTCGCGCCCGCGATCCCCATGATCGCGCGGTGCAGGTCGTCCGAGGCCGCATCGCGCACGAGGTGGACCACGACCTCGTGCCACGTGCCGCCCACGCGCGCCCGCGAGCGCGCCGCAAAGAAGGCGGCGGCACGCTTCACCCCGGCCTTCGTCAGGCCGAAGTCCTTCGGTACGGAACCTGTCAGCTCAATGCGCAGCGTATCGGAATGCTCTTTCACCGACGGCGCTCCCAGGGCTTCGGTTCGGGCGGTTCGAGGAAGATGTCCTTCACCGTCGCGAGCGAGTAGGGTTCGTTCTTCTGGAGGCGGTTGAGCGCGGTGAGGAATTCGGGCGTGAGCTCCACGCCCTCCACGCCGCTGTCGATCTCCGCGCGCGCGCCGTTCGCCCAGACGAGGTCGATGGCGACCTTCACCTTGCCGGGCCACGTGGCGGCGAGCCCCTTGAGCGCGGCCCCCTTCTTCAGGAGGTCGGGGTCGTCGTAGTTCATCGTGACGTGGAGGGCCTGCGAGAAGCGACGGAGGCCGTCCGACAGGCGGTAGACCTCGCGCGCGATGAACTGGATCTCGGGCGTCTCCTCGTGCGTGTCGCGGTCGGTGCGGTGGGAAAGCTCGCCGCAGACGAGCACCGGTTGGTCCACCTCGCCCGGCAGCCACTCCTTGTACTTCGCGAACGTCTTCGCGAAGCAGAGGGCCTCCATCTCCGTGTCGCCGCCGTCGTCCAGCAGGAGGACCGCCCACGGCTCCGGCGGCAGCATCACGACGTTGCCGAACGCATCCTTCACGTCCTTGCCCTTCTCCCGCTTCGGCTTCGGCTTGCCCATGCGCACCGTGCAGGCCTTGAGCATCCCCGCGAGGCGCACGGGCTGGCGGAGCGGACGTTCCGCGTTCACTTCGAGCATCATCGGGATCTCCGGCGGCGACGCGGGCGAGAACGTCGAGAGCGACCCCAGCACCTTCCCGTACGCGCCGAGCGGATGCCCCGTCGGGTAGATGCCGCAGAGGTCGCGTTCGTCCTTGAAGCCCTGCGCCTGCGGCCAGGGCGGGCAGTTCGCGAGCTCGGCATCGCTCTCGTCCTCGCCCGGCGCGAGCATCCCGAACATGTCCATCTGCCCGCTCGCCCGCTCGCGTCCGCGCGCGGCCGCGCGCTTGAGGGCGAATTCGATGGTGTTGAAGTAGCGCGCGCGGGGGCAGCCGGGCGTCGCGGCGGCGAGCGAATCGAACGCGCCGCACTTCACGAGGTTTTCGAGGACGCGCCGGTTCACGGTCGCCGTGCCGTACAGGCGCGTGCAGAAGTCCATCAGCCCCTTGTAGGGCCCGTTCTTCTCGCGCTCGGCGACGATCGCCTCCGCCGCCGCCTCGCCCACGCCCTTCACGCCCGCGAGGCCGTAGATGATCGCGTGCTCGCCCTCGACGGGGGAGAAGCGCGCGTAGGCCCTGTTGACGTCGGGCGGCTTCACTTCGAGGCCCATCGCGTCCGCCTCCGCCACGAAGCCGGGCAGCTTGTCGAAGTTGCCGATTTCGGAGGAGATCTGCGCGCACATGAACTCGGCCGGGTAGTGGGCCTTCATGTAGCCGGTCTGGTAGGCCACCCAGGCGTAGCACACGGCGTGCGACTTGTTGAAGGCGTAGGACGCGAACGCCTTCCAGTCGTCCCAGATCTTGTCGATCAGCGTGCGCGCCTTCTTCTCGTCCTTCCACTCGCCGATGCGGAACTCCGGGTTCGCGAGGCAGCCGTCCACGAACTTGACCTTCAGCTCCTCCATCACGGCGAGCTGCTTCTTGCCCATCGCCTTGCGCAGCTTGTCGGACATGCCGCGCGTGAAGCCCCCCAGGAGGCGCGAGAGCAGCATCACCTGCTCCTGGTAGACCGTCACGCCGTACGTGTCCTTCAGGTACTTCTCCATCAGCGGATGGTCGTACTTGATCGGCTCGCGCCCCTGCTTGCGCGCGATGAAGGTGGGGATGTAGGCGAGCGGGCCCGGACGGTAGAGGGCGTTCATGGCCACGAGGTCGGGCAAACGCTCGGGCTGGAGCTCCATCAGGTACTTCTTCATCCCGTCCGATTCGAACTGGAAGAGGCCCGTCGTCTCGCCGCGCCCGAAGAGCCTGTACGTCTCCGCGTCGTCGTCGGGGATGTCGTCGGGGTTGAGGTCCACGCCCCGGAACTTCTTGATGAGCGCCACGCACTCCTTCTCGACCGTGAGCGTCTTGAGGCCGAGGAAGTCCATCTTCAGGAGGCCGACCGGCTCCACGAAGTGGCCGTCGTACTGCGTGCAGAGAAGGGATTCCTCGGGCGTGGGCATCACGGGCAGCGTGTCCATGAGCGGGTCGCGCGAGATGAGGATGCCGCAGGCGTGGATGCCGGGCTGGCGGATGCAGCCTTCGAGGCGCGCCGCGTAGTCCATCAGCTCCTTGATCGTGTGGACGTGGTTCGCGGAGTCGGTGAACGTCGTCTCGTCCTTGAAGGCCGCCACGAGGTCGGGCGAGTAGTCCTTGTTCGGCTCGCCGTGCTTGTCCGTCGCGCTCATCGCCGCCTTGAAGGTGATCTTGGGCGTGTCGGGCACGTAGGAGGCGAGCTTGTTCGTGTCGGCGAGCGGGTATTCCATCGCGCGCCCCACGTCCTTGATCGCGCTCTTCGCGGCCATCTGCCCGAACGTGACGATGTGCGCCACGTGGTCCTGCCCGTACTTCTGCGTGACGTATTCGAGCACGCGCCCGCGCCCCGCGTCGTCGAAGTCCACGTCGATATCCGGCATGGAGATGCGGTCGGGGTTCAGGAAGCGCTCGAACAGGAGGTCGTACTTGATGGGGTCGACGTTCGTGATGCCGATCGCGTAGGCGAGGGCCGAACCGGCGGCGGACCCGCGCCCCGGCCCCACCCATACGCCCATGCTGCGGGCGGCGGCGATGTAGTCGTGGACGATGAGGAAGTAGCCGGGGAAGCCCATCGTGCGCACCGTGTCGAGTTCGAACTGGACGCGCTCGGAGACCTCCTTCGGGATCGGGTCCCCCCAGCGCCGCTTCACGCCCTCCCACACGAGCGAGGCGAGGTAGTCGGCCTCGAACTTGATGCGCAGCACCTTGTCGTAGCCGCCCAGGCGCTCGAAGTTGTTGGGCTTGTCGTCCGTGTTGAACTGCTCGCGCAGCGCCGCCTCGTCGTACTTCCGCGCGTACTCCTCCTCCGTGCCGAACGAGGCCGGGATCGGGAACTTCGGCATGATGGGGTCCGAGTCGAGCTTGTACTCCTCCACCTTCTCGGCGAGCGCGACGGTGTTCGCGAGGAATTCGGGATGCTCGGGGAAGAGCGCGGCCATCGCGTCGCCGTCCTTGAACCACTCCTCGCCCGTGTAGATCATGCGCGAGTCGTCGGAGATCTTCTTCTGCGTGGAGAGGCAGAGGAGGAGGTCATGGGACGGGTCGTCCGCCGCGTCGAGGAAGTGGACGTCGTTCGTCGCGACGACGGGGATGTCGAGCCGCCTCCCGATTTCGACCATCCCCTTCACCACCTCCACCTGGCGGGCGTAGAGCTTGCGGTGGTCGTCGATCGCGACGCCGGGGATGTTCGTCTTCACGGACTTGTGGAGCATCGCCTCCAGGTAGAAGTCGTCCCCGAAGAGGTCCTTGTACCACTTCGCCACCCTCTCCGCCTCGTCCAGGCGCCCGATGTCGATCGCGTGCGCCACCTCGCCCGCGATGCACGCCGCCGAGCAGATCAGCCCCTCGTGGTACTTCTCCAGCAGCGTGTGGTCGATGCGCGCCGTGTGGTAGAAGCCGTTGATCCACGCCTCGGAGAGGAGGCGCACGAGGTTGTGGTAGCCCGTGAGGTTCTTCGCGAGCAGGATCAGGTGGCGCCGCTTCTCCTCCTTGTTGCGGCTCCGGTAGTCGCCGCTCGTCGTCACATAGGCTTCGCAGCCGAGGATCGGCTTGATCGGCGGCAGGTCGTCATAGCCCTTCTTCGAGCGGCACTCGTCGTAGAACGCCTTGAGGGCGAAGAGGTTGCCGTGGTCGGTCACGGCGAGCGCCTTCATGCCCAGCTTGCGGGCGCGCTTCACGAGCGGCTTGATGGCGCACTGGCCGTCGAGGAGCGAATACGTGGTGTGGACGTGGAGGTGGACGAAATCGTGCATGGTGCCGCTCTACCGCCCGAACGTCCGCACGCGGTCCGCCATCTTCTCCCAGAAGCGGTCCGCGATCAGCTGCATGCCGAGGTCGCCCGGATGGTTGTAGCGGCCATGCGCGTCCGCGCGGGAGCGGATGTCCTCCAGGTTCACGAACGTGCAGCCCCGCTTCCGCGCGACGGCCTCCTTCTCGCCGTCGAGCTTCGGCCGCACGTAGAAGCCCTGGGACATCAGCACGAGCGCGCGCCGGTCGGGGTCGAGGTAGTCGAGGAAGGCCTCCAACGCCGCGCCGAAGGTACGGGCCGGGTCCATCTTCCCCGCGTCGTAGTCCTTCGGCACGTTCGCGCCGAAGAAGAGCACGATCACGTCCGGCTTGAACGCGCGCGCCCAGGCGAAGTTCCTCTCGCAGTTCCAGTCCGGCTTGAAGAACGACCGCTCGAACGAGCCCGCCACCTGGAGGAGGCAGCACTGCGCCTCGGGCTGCGCGGCGGCGATCTTCTTCTGGAGGAGATGCACGTAGTCCCTGTCGCGCGCGCTCGCCGCCATGCCCCAGTTGTTCGTCCAGCCGATCTGCGGACGCGGCCCGTGCAGCGTGATCGAGTTCCCCACGAAGAGGACACGCGGCCCTTTCTTCGCCGCATCGAACGTCGTCTGGTTCCGCGCGTTCTGCCCCAGCGCCGGCACCGGGTTCGCCTGGAAGTCGTTCGCCCCCGCCATCCCGGCCACCACGGCCAGAACCACCATCAGCATCTTCTTCATCTCAAACTCCAATCTTCATGTGCCCCTACAGTTTCATGTGACCCCTACAGTATACCACATTTACCGCCACCCGCCCCCACACGTGTACGTCCCCATGTGCGTCCGCTTCCCCCACACGTGTACATCCCCATGTGCGTCCGCTTCCCCCCCACACGTCGGCCCGGCGCGCGAAGTACCCGCGCCGCCCTCGGCGCGTGGCGCTGAAACGCATGGCACTGAAATAGGGTTCCCACGCGGGAGGGACGCAATTCATTGCGTCCTGCCACGGTATCCGTCCGGGAAGGTCACGTTCCCGCGCGGCCGCCAGAGCGTTCCGAAGCGAAATCCCACATTCCGGTCAAGCAGCGATGAAAACATGGTATACCCCTGCATAAACGAATAACACTCACAATCCTATGTGTTATTCACAAGTTATAGAATCATCATGCTGTACAGTTTTTCCTCCGCATTGAAATCTCATCTTCGGTGGACTCCCCCCATGGCCAGTTCTCCAGACGGATGATGACGGACGCGACAAGCGCGTCCCTCCCGCTTCGTACCCCTATTGACCCAGGCCAGCAATGGGAATGTGGAACCAATCCCTCATTAGAAGGGTTTGACGCACTCTCTGCATCAGAGCAGAGAATCAAAGAGAAAGCGGAGAATCGTCCCCTGGTCGCCCAGAATCCTCTCTCCCACACACCGCGCCGTAAAATCCGTGTACCTGAAACATTCACAAAAACCACGCGAAATATCCGCTATAAGCACTTACCGTTCGCCCCGCTCTCTCCAAGAGCAAGGCGAACGGTTATACAGATTGGCGGAGGGAGAGGGATTCGAACCCCCGAAGCCTTGCGGCTCGCCGGTTTTCAAGACCAGTGCATTCAGCCACTCTGCCATCCCTCCAAAGAAAAACGGGGGATATTATACACGATTTCACGGATGCGTGCCGGACGAAATTTTCCTCATTTCAATTCGCGCCGTAGAGGACGAGGCCGCCGTAGGTCCAGCTGGGCTTCGGCATGCCGGGGAAGTTCGCCCGGTCCATCGTGAGCATCAGGTAGCGGAACGGGAAGCCGTCCGGCAGCTCCGCCACGCAGGGCCAGACGCGCCCGTTCGGACAGCCCGCGCTCCACGGCGGGAAGTCGAACTTCAGCTTCCCGCGCATCTTCAGGTCGGGATAGGAGTAGACGTAGCACGCCCGGTCCGCGCTGCCCGCGAAACAGTACCGCACACCGCCGATGCGCGTGATCGTCGTACCCGTCGAGTCGCGCGCGACGGGACCCGCCACGTTCACGAACGGACCGTCCCACGCGCGGGACTGGAGGAGGGACGCCCGGATGCCCTTCGGCGTGAACTCCGAGACGAGCAGCGACCACCGCTTCGCCTCCGCGTCCCACGTCACGCAGGGATCTTCGTTCATCCCCTTCAGCTCCAGGCTCTTCGCCCGCATCACCGAGAGGCCGTGGAGCGGGTTCCGCTCGCTCCACACGGCGTTGAGCCCCCCTTCCCGCCGCGCGCCGAGCGCGTCCGTCCCCGTCGAGAAGTTGCTCGCATAGCCCTTCCAGAAGCCGTCCACGTCAGCGTCGAAGAGGTGGCTCGCGAGGTCGTTCCGCAGCTCGCCGTCCCCGTAGTCGAAGAGGACCACCCCTTCGAGGCGCACGTCGAAGAGCGACGGGTTGAAGCTCGCCACCGCCTGGTACGCGCCGTAGCCGCGCGCGCTGAAGGTGAAGAAGACCCGATCCCCTTCCCAGTAGAGCGCGTTGTCGCGCCCCGTCGTCACGAACCGCACGTCCGCCTGGCCGATTCCCGCCGAGAGCGAGGCGCGCGCGGCGGAGACCCCGCCGCCGACGCAGAACTTCCACTTCTGCAGATTCGCCTGGAGGCGCGGGTTCACGCCCTCCGGAACCGTGCCGATCTCCACGAGGCGCGTCGCGCCGTCCTTCGTCACGAAGGCCGCCGGACGGTGTCCGGCGGTCATGAGGACGGAAAAGTCGAACGGCGGCGGCGGCAGGTCCTTCCCCCGCACGGGGAAGCGCAGCGCCAACGCGCCCTCCTTCGTCGCGAACGCGAGTTCCGCCGGCAGACGTTCCACGCGGAGGCGGTAGTGCGCCGCAGGCCAGTAGCCGCCCACGACCGTGAGGCCGTTCGTCAGCACCGGGTACTGCACGTCCGCCGCGACCGCCGTCTTCGGCGCGTATTCGCAGAGCGTCAACTCGTTGTCCAGCATGAACCGCCGCGACGCGAGGCGCGCAAATTCCAGCGAAGCCGGATCCACGCCCGCCAGGGCCATCCCGACCATGCCGACGGACAGCAGGGCAAGCACGCCGCACAACCTTCTCGAAGTTCTCACGCAGTCCCCCTCAGTACAGCGGCTCGTATTCGCCCTTCGTCACCTTCTTCAGGCACTTGAACCCCGCGCGCTTGGCGCGGTAGTGGAGGTCGGTCTCCGAACGGCCAAGCCCCGGCGCCTGGATGACGCGGTAGACCGCCGCGCCGCAGGCGGGGCAGACCGTCAGCTTCGGGTCGTGGATCGACTGCATGATCTCGAATCCCCGCGCGCACTGCGCGCAGCCCCGCGCGGGTTCCCGCGCCTCGTAGACGTACATCGGCATGCTATTCGTACCTCGTCAGGTGTTTTTCGAGCATCTTCGCCAGGCGCGTCTCCAGCCACGGCGTGACGTGCCAGAAATCGCGCAGGTTCAGGTATTCCGCCACGGTCCCGCCCTGCCCGGGCTTGACGCCGTACTCCGCGCGGAGGAGGATGTTGCGCGCCGTGGCGTCCGGCGACACGAACTCGACCACCTGGGTCTTGAAGCCGAGGATGCGCAGGATCATCGCGCGGAACGCATCCGTGAGGATGTCGCAGAACCGCTCGCGCAGGATGCCGTGGCGCAGCACGCCCGCAAAGGCCGCATTCGCGCTCGCGCCGATCGTCTTCTGCAGTTCGTGCTGGCAGCAGGGGGCCGAGAGGATGTAGCGGGCCTTCCACTCCACGCCCTTCGCCAGCGCCTCGTCCGTCGCCGTGTCGCAGGCGTGGAGCGAGATGACCATGTCGACGCGGGAGAGGGGCTTGGAAGCCGGGGCGTCGGGCTGCCGGGAGAGCCGGGTCAGGTCGCAGGACGCGAGGTCGCTCTGGATGAAGCACACCCGGTCCGCGACATCCAGCTGCTCCGCCATCTTCACCGCCGCCGCGATGACGTCCGCCCGTCGGTCGATGCCCACCACGCACACGTTCCGGAATCCCAGCCCGTGCGCCAGGTAGAAATAAAGCGCAAGCGTCAGGTAGGCCTTCCCGCAACCGCAGTCGACGACGGTGAACGGCTGGGCGGACTGTTCGCCGCCCGCCCCCTTCACGACCTCCTCGACGACCTTGAGGAATTCGTTCACCTGGTCGTACTTGCCGCGCATGGAGGCGCGGATGCGCCCCTCGCCGTCGGCCAGGCCGATCACGCGCAGGAGCGCGGCGGAATCGAACGAGGTGAGCGGCGTCTTCTTCACGCGGTCGTGCGG